>JBHHXF010000012.1:0-20729 GCA_046756905.1 Anaerolineae bacterium
TGATTATAGTCGATCACGAGCCATAACGGAAATCCTCGTGCGGAGCTTGCGCGCAGTGCTTATCTCTGCTAACATAGGCCGAACGCGGGGGACATCATCTCGATCATCTGGCGTGGAGAAAGCTGGGAAGTATTCATAAATGAGCGCACCGAAAATCGACTATGCCGAGGCGTGGCGTGAGATGCTGGAGGCATGGGCCTTGCCGGCGGAGATCGCTGGCCGGCAAGCTGAGCCAGCGACGCCCGAAGATAAGGGAGACGGCTGGCAGCACATCGCGGCCCACTTCCAGCGGATGGCCGAGCAGGCGCTGGAGGGGCCACCAGGGCCACTGGTCTCGCGTGTTTTGGAGCGGACTACTCCGGAGAGCACAGTGCTGGATGTGGGCGCCGGCACGGGCCGGCAGACGCTGCAACTGGCCCCGTACGTGGGGCACGTCATCGCCGTGGAGCCATCGCCGGCCATGCGCGAATTCATGGCGCGTGAGGTCGAACAGCGCGGTTTGACGAATGTGGAAATCGTCGCTGAGCGCTGGCAGGATGCCCAGGTGCCCGTGGTCGACATCGTCGTGTGTGCGAATGTGCTGTACGACGTGCAGGACCTGGTGCGGTTCGTCTCGAAGTTGGCTGCCCATGCCAGCGACGCCTGCTTCATCGAGATCACCTTCCGCCACCCTCTGACGCCGATGAATGAGTTGTGGCAGCGCTTTCGCGGGATAGAGCGACCGGAGCGGCCGGATTACTTCGACGCCGTCGCTGTCCTGCACCAGATGGCCATCTACGCCAACGTGCAGATCGAGCACGTGCCGGCCGGCTTCTGGTTTGGCAGCCTGGACGAGGCGGTTGACTGGTATCGCCGCCGGCTGCACCTGGAGCCGGAGCCTTGGCTGGACGCCAGTTTGCGGGCATACGTACTGGAGAACAGCCGTGAAGCGGAAGGCCGAATCTACGCCGGCCCGCCGGAACGGCGCGTTGCCATCCTGTGGTGGGAGAGTTGAGCGGTCAACACGTCCGGGCGGGACACCCTAGAGCGCGAGAATGTTAGATGGCTAGATGGCTCGTTGGCTTCCAGAGTGTTCAGCCACCTGTGCCGGTGCAGGCATCCCGCCATCTAGCCAACCAGCCAACTATTCTCGGAGCAGACTCGTTTGAGGGGTGGGGATCGTGAGGCAACTCTGGGATTCAGATCAAATCACTCAACTACACATCAGCGAGTTGGACCCTTTCGCTGTGCGGGCTGCTGGCCGGCAGCGTCTGCGGCTGGTGGTCCGGCAACTGAGCGATGGGTCGTTCGTCACGATGCCGGCGGCGGTGCTCAGCGACGGGCGGGACAGCCCGCGCATGGTGTTGGTGGCCGGCCAGCACGGCGACGAGTGGAACGGCCCGTGGATTCTGCACCGTCTCACCAACCTGCTCAATCCCGATGAAGTCCACGGAACCCTGGTCATCTTGCCCATTGCCAACCCCCTGGCCTTCAACGAGGGCCGGCGGGTGTCGGCATTGGACAGCATCGACCTGAATCGGTCGTATGGGGGAGGCCGGCCACGGAAACCTACGGAACACCTGGGGGCCCTGCTGTGGAAGTCCGTGTTTTCCCGAACCGAATACCTGATCGACCTGCACAGCGGCGGGCCGGGGGAGTATCTGCCCTTTGCAGCCAGTCCCAACGGCAAAGACCTGGACCTGGCCCGAGCGCTGAACCTGCGTTTCATCCATATGCCGGGGCAAACAAAGGCCGGCTTTTTGGTGAACACATGCCAGCAAGCCGGCGTTCGCGCGATCCTGGTCGAGTTTGGCGGCGGGCGCTCGCTGGATACGCAGTATCATCGGGCGGTGATCGATGGGCTGGTCAATGTGATGCGGTCTGAAGGAGTGCTGGCTGGCGACCCGGAGCGCGGGCCAGAGCCGTACGTGTTTCGCCGCAAAGACATCGTATCTGCGCCGTGCGCCGGCTTCTTCGAGCCGGCTGTGGAGCTGGGCCAACATGTCCGAGAGGGCGACCTCCTGGGGAGGATCACCCCAATTCTAGCGCCGGACGGTGTTGAGGTCGCATCACCGCGCGACGGGATCACGCTCTATCTGCGGCGAGAGCTGTCCGTTGGGGAGCAGGACAGCCTGGTACACATCGTTTGACGGCATCTGCTCCAAGAGAAGTTGGCTGGCTGGCTAGATGGCTAGATGGCTGGCAGAATGCCCAGCCAACCAGCCATCTAGCCATCTAGCATTTTCGTGTTTGAGGGTGTCCCGCCCGGACATGTTGACTGCTCAATAATTCGTGGTGCAGTAGGGGCGAGGCAAGTCGGATTGGTGGTGTCGAAACAAGAGAATCTGGTCTCCGACTTGCCTCGCCCCTACTTCTTGAGAACGTACTCAGGACGCCGGGGGACGCTGAACAGATTCGCAGTTGGCATCAACGAAGCTCATCAGCACGGCCGAGGCAGCGAACATCTTGGCCATGTCTTCTTCCTCCAGCCGAACGGTCTCAAGCGCGTCAGATGAGATGCCCAGACCACGCTCCGTATCGACGCCGCCATACCCGGACAGGTTCACAACCAGGGCGCGCTTGCGATTCTCGCCGATGTGCGGCTCCAGGGCGATACGGAACAGGCCACCCACCGGCAGCAACTGGTCGCCGTCGCGCGCCACGTAGATGCGGACGTCGTAGTTCCGTTCCGATTCGCGCCACCAGGCGCGATGCGGCTCCACTTTCTCGCATATCGTGTACGGAAAGGGGCTACGCCATGCGCCGAACTTCTGCTGGTACTCCCCGATGCTTTCCTCGATGACCACGGGGACGGGCGATCGCTCGTCGATGGCATGTACGCCGGCCCCCCCGCTCCCCTGGAAAGGCTTGATGATGAGATCTCCCTCAGTTCGCTGGCCGGCGCAGATTTCGGCCAGCTCATCGGCTGTATGGGCCTGCCAGTACTTGATAGGATACACGTCGAACGGAGCCAGGCGGTCGGCGGCCATCTCTACGGCGCGGTAGGTCAGATACTTGTCGTCGGTGATGGGGAACGACCAGTTGGCCAGCGACACGTCAAAGCGCTGGCCGTGGCCCATCTGGTAGTGCCGGCGAGCCACACCATCGCCGATGATGGCATCGACAGGATGCCCGTTCAGAATGACCTTGTTCTCGGCGCCGACCAGCGCCGGCAGCACCGCATCGTAGCCGTCCAGGATGATCACACCCTCGCCCGGCTCCAGCAGCCCCCGAAAGCTCTCCAGACGGACTACGCGAGCGGACTCGCACAGACCTCTGCTTACCAATGAATCTCGTATCCGCTGTGCCAGGTAGAGCTTCTCGATGAGAAGCGGGTCCGGCTTGGGATGGCCCATCACGATCAGGGGGGTCGGATCGTCAATGAAGCTCAGCATCTCCAGGTATCCGTTGCAGACCCGATCCAGGTCGGGCACAGTGAGGGTTGTGTAGCCTCGGTTGCTGCCGCCATTCGTTTCCAGAACAACGTAGTTGCGGCTGCCGTCCGGAGCGCTGCGGATCATGAAGTCCACAGAACCAACGAAGAAGTTGCCGTCGCTGAGCGTAATGAGTTCTTCGTCTGGAATCAGGCGCAGGGCCCGCCGGCAAATACGATCGGTCATGCGCCCATCCTGTCGCCGGCGAATGGGCGCCAGGCTGATGAGCCGATAGCCGCCGATGAGCGGTGAGTAGTCGATCAGCCGTTCGAGCTGATCCAGTTCGGTCACAACGTTTGTGGGGGATCCATTGTTAGACATGAGTATTCCTCCGCTCTAGACTTTTAGTACATATACCGGCGTGAGCCGGGCGACAAGCTCCGCCATTCCGAGTTCGAGGGTCCGAAGCACCACTTTGCGCCCGCGATACTCGTAGGGCAGGTCCCGTACGCCGGCCATGATCTGCTGTCCGCGCCCCGTAGCCAGGTCCACCTCAAAGTACCGTTCCCCGTTGATCTCGTGAACGGCCGTGACGTCCAGGATATGGGGGAAGACGTAGCCCCCGCCATGGGGCAGCAGGTTGGCGGATGTGAGTAGTTCATACACGCCCAGTCTGTGGGCGCGCTTCTCGAAACCCAAGTTCTCAATCGTCTCGGGGCTGAGGTTGGGCCGGCCCCGCATCAGATAGGCCGGCAGGTCCGGGCGCAGCCCAATGGGGTAGATGCGATCCGTATCACTGAAGCGGTAACAGCCCAGGACGACCTGGTTAGGGTGGGTCAGCCCCTGATGATTGTCATTGTTGATCAAGCTGTATCTGTCGAAGAGGCGGTCGGCAGCATAGAGACGCCGCCTTTGAACGAATGCATCGACGTAACGATAGAAGTCGAAGTACCCGCGGGCGTCATCTCCGGTCAGTACCCGCAGAGGACCAAAGGGCGTGTCGAAGACCTCCATGCGGGCCTGGAGATCGGGGCTCCTGTCCCAATACAGGCCCGGCCCGTGCGCCGTTTCGCTCCGCAGTTCGGCGCCGGCGAGATGCATCATGAACACGTAGGGTGGGAGGTCTACCTCCGCCAGCGCCTCCACTCGAAAGAGATCGATGAAGTGGTTGCTCTTCCCGAAGTCCCACTGGATGGGAACGCCGTCGATTTCCACCGCTTCATGCGTCAGCGCGTGGACTCGCCCCAGGAGGTCGCGGCTGAAAGGCAGGTGGTCCAGGCCGCCCACGATCATCCCGCAGCAGTTGGGTTTCAGGTCCAGGATCATCAAATCCAGGCTGCCATTGCCCCAGGTGAGACTGCCGCCGTAGCCGAAACCACTGCGCCAGCGGCTGGCGTTGCGGGTTACGGTGAGGTCGGGGGCAGATATGAAGGTGGCGTTGGCCGGCAGCCCCAGCCGCTCCTGGACCCAGTGGATCTTGGCCAGGCCGTAGCGCATGTTGGCCAGGCCGAGGCGCGAACCACTATCCGGCAGTCCGGTCGAAAAGATGTGCTCGTCGGCTCGCCGAAGCCGCGCCTCCGTGCCCATGGTGGTTTGTGTTCTTCTCACTGACAAACGATTCAGTCGCTACTGGCAATGTCTAGGAACTTTGGATACGGAGTGGTTGGGAATTATACCATGCTGGGGTGGGTGGGGCAAGATGGGATCCCCGACCGAGCCGCCTTTGCCTCGGTCGGAGGGAGTCTGTGTGGGGTGACAGTCGTTGTCGGGGCGCCGTCCTTCATCGGGCGGGCTGGTGGCGCCGGCGCCGAGCCCAACGGTGCCCGGCTATCGAGCTAGGCCGGCACGGCTGCCATTTGCAGAAGCTCAGCCGTGCGCGCTGCGCGAGCGGTATCCCGGGCCGGTATCAGCCTGGCCAGACGCGCCCGCCAGGGCGCCATGTCGAAGTCCTCTGGCTGTGCCTGATAGGTGTCGATCAGTTCACGGTAAAAGCGCGTGATGTGCCCAGCCAGTTCGGCTGAGTACTCGCGGCCTTGAATCTTCAGTGTATCGACGCCCAGATCGATGTATGCAGGGATTCTCTCCAGGACGAAGAAAGCATCATTCCGCAGATGGGCGCCGTCCATCAGCACGTTCGCGCCATTGTACACGCCCCAGTCCTGTAGACACACCCGGTGACACAGGCCGCCGCGATTGGGACTGCCGTAGAAGTGGTTCTTGTCAGCTTCGTCAATTGCATGTTCCTGGCGAATGAACGGACTCATCCAGCACTTGCCGAGATGCGTGTAGCAGGTGTTGGCATGGATCAGGATCTCGACTCCGGCGCCCGTCTTCTGTTGGCGATCCACAGTCTCCTCCCAGCTCATCTTGACGTCGGTGACAATCAGGGAGACGCCGAGTTCTTCGTAGAAGCGCGCCTCTTCCAGGTTGGTGATACAACATCCTACACTGGCGTGAATATTCATCTCTGGGAATTGCTCGCGCACTGCCCAGATGCAGCCGACATCGGTCAGAATCAGATCGCGGATGCCCCACTTGGCGTATCGCTCTACTTTTGCCAGCAGCGCGGGCCATTCTCCGGTTGTTGGGTGTGTATTGAACGCCACTCGCAGCTTCTTCCCTCGCTCCAACAGATAGGAACTGGCGATTTGGATCTCGGCATCGGGGAGCTCCCACTGCGACGTGCGCCGACTCCATCCTCTAGGGCCAACGTAGACGGCGTCAGCGCCATTCGCAGCCACCGCCATTACCTGCTCCAGGCTTCCTCCAGGTGCTAGCAACTCAACCATGTTGGTATTCCTCCTCGTGTTTGCTGGTGTAGTGTCCGAACTCCCTTCCCAGCCAACGGCTGGGAGGTGGCCGGCTGGCTACGCATTCAGCGCAGCGCCGGCGCCGTTTGCGCTGATATACAGGCGACCGGATCGACCAAAATAGAAGCCGTTGCAGAAGCCGTGACTGGAGTGTGTCCGCAGGACGTCCCACCACTCCTCCTTGATCCGCCATAGCCCCGGCTCTGCGCGGGCAATGGCATCGGCGTAGACGCGGCCCACCTCCGACTGATAGGCAGGTGTTTCGGAGATGGTCTCGATACGGAAAACGCGGTGCCCGCTTGCCAGGAGCTGTGGAATATGTTCGAGCATACAGACATCGCGCCCGCTGGTAACTCCCTTGCCCAGACTCTTCAGTTCCCAGTCCTCGTAGCGCAGAAAGTACTCTTCCTGACAGGCCTCCGGGCACGACAGGCCCAGCGTACTGGCGCCGGTCAGCAGAAAGCAGGACTCGGACACGCCCAGCGACATCTTGCCATGCAGCAAGATTTCGAACTCGGCCGGCACGCGGCTGCTGATCAGGTCAGTCTCAGATAGACTGACCTCGTAGTTGGGGGTGATCCTAGCTGCGCCAAGTTCAACAAACTTCCGCGCGGTGAGATCCGTGTAGACGTTGGCAAATGCCCCCATGTGCACACGAAGGGACGGGAATTCCTGCGCTACTATGCGCAAAACCCCGAGATTGTGTACCTCGACTGCATCTGCCTGGGAGGTGGCCGCGACTTCCAGAACGCGACGCACCTGATCCAGGTCTGGCGTGAGGGGGGCAGCATAGGTGCTGACATACGCCTTCTTGCCGGCCGCGTGGAGAATCTCGACGGCGGTTCGCAGATCGTCGAGAGCTTCCAGGAAGTTGCGCTCGTAGAGCCGGCAGTAGATGTTGCCCAAATAGATGGCGTGATAGGGAGTCAAGTTAGAGGCCTCGAGCGCGTCGAGGTTGGCAACAGAGGTAGTGAGTTCCACGGGTGTCTTCAATGTCATTGTCACTCCTTTCTTGTATGGCAATCTTGCCTGACAGTTCTAACGCATTGTGGCAAAAGTGAAACCTACGCTCGCGACGGATTGCCAAATCCGTCGAGCTGTAACTCGTGGAGTTCGCCGTACCGGGTGATGGAACGCAGCGCCTGCTGCCAGGTGCTCGCCTCTTTCCCTCGAGGTGGGTCGTTGGGAGCATCCAAGAGGCGGCGGTAGAAGCGGACGAGCGCACCTACGCTGGCCGGCGTCAGATCACGTCCCTGTATCTTGAGGAGGTCCACGCCGGCGTGGAGATACGCCCCCAGGTCTCGGCAGATGAAGAAGCTCTCGTACGGCAGCCTGGTGCTGTGCGTCGTGCCGTTGCCGGCCAGAACACACCCTACCTTGCAGATGCGGTAGCATACGCCGCCCTGCTTGGCGCTCCCCACCACCAGCGAGCGGCCATGATCATCAAGCCGAACAGTCTTCTCCATCCTCTGAACGTAACCCGGCATGTAGCATCGACCCAGATGGATGTGCTCCTTCAACCCAAAAACGAATATCTCCAGGTGTGCGCCGGCTGCCGCACGCATGCGTGTCACGTCCGCTGGTGATACCGTCCACGGCAGGATGACTGTTTCAGCCCCCATTGCTTCCAGGAACAATACGTCTTCGACGTTGAGAGCTCCGCAGCCGACGCTGGCAGACAGGGGCAGGCCAGGGAGATGCTGGTGCACCAGGTCCAGGACGCCAATGTCGTTGACAATCAGACCGTCGATACCCCAAAGAGCGTAGCGCTCGACCCGCTCCAGGAACAGGTCAGTCTCTTTCGTTCGGGGCACCGAGTTCATGGCGAGCAAGAGCTTCCTATCTCGATCGTGGGCTAAGTGCAGAGCGTCGGCAATCTCGGGGTTGGATAACCCGTGAGAGGGGTATCGACTCCAACCCTTGACTCCGCAGTAGACGGCGTCGGCGCCGCTATCGAGGGCAACGCGGACCATGTCCACACTGCCGCCAGGGGCGAGCAAGGTGGTCAAACTGGCGAACTCCTTTCTTGGCACGCAGGACACGGTGCACAGGAGGGGCCTTTTGGGCGCAGATAATAGGTTGGGAACCTCGTACGTGCTCGGTGCCGGCAGAAAGTGTGCCTGCGGGCACACGCCCAAAGATTGTGAAGTATTATACACGACTTGCTGAGAAAGTCAAACGGTCGTCTGGAGAAGGACGACCCGTCACGAGTTGGACCTATCTTGTGGTGAGTGAAGAGGTGACGGAGCCGCGGTATTACCCCCCAAGAAGGGAGCCCGTCGATGACGAGATTGCTGATAGGCTCACAACGCTGCTGGAAGATCACGCAGATGTCCAGGCTGCCTATCTGTTTGGCTCCCGAGCACGCTATATCTTCTCAACAAACCGGTGCTAGATATGCTCTACCCCAGTTTATGGAGAAGATACAGCGTGCGGTGCTCAGGTGACAGCTAGCTACGGTGTGAAGTTCTCCTCGATAAACTCAGCGATGTCGCGAGATGAGATGACGCCTTGAGGCCGGCCATCCGCATCTACCAGCGGAATGTGACGGAACCCGTGCAGGCCCATCAGATGCAACGCATGGGCGATGGGCACATCCGCCGGCAGCGTAGACGGTCGCCGAGTGATAACCTCTTGGATGGAAGCCTCTGAGAGGTTGTCAATCTTCCCCGCCACTCGCCGCACCGCATCCGTTTCCGAGAAGATGCCGGCGAGTTTTCCGGCGGCGTCGGTGACCAGCACGCAGCCCACGCTCGCGTTCAGCATCGTGTCAATGGCATCCGCTACCGAGGCATCCACCGAAACAGAGATCGGAGACCGGGGATTCAGATCGCTGATCAGATCGGTCATGATGCTGTGATGCGCCCCCGTGGTGGGCATTGGGTGATCCTCGTGTGTCAGACTGGCGCCGCACTCGGCACAGACGTCAGCCCCATGTGTATTGTCTGAGCCGCAGGCTGGGCACTTCATGATCCACCTCCTTGCCGGCCATTGGACACTACCCACGTATCTGCCGCGCAGAACAGCTTCGCCAGATCGCCTTCTCCGCGCTGCCGGGTGGCAGTCTCTACCTGTTCGTATAGCATTTCTTCATACGTCGGACGGTCCACATCGCGGAAAACACCGACAGGCACTGGCAGATCCGGATAGTCCATGGTAGTCAGTAGATAGGCCAGGCTCGGCTCCGGTGCTTGCTCGTTGTGAACCAGCAGGTCGTCTTCGCTGACACCATTGCCCAACGTCACCACTTCCGGCCTGAGACCTTGCAAGCGGATACCCTTATCCTTGTTCTTCCCGAAGATCATGGGTTTGCCATGCTCAAGAACCAGGGTGTTATCCGCTTTGACCTTGGCGTCCGTCGTGTATCCCCACGTGTCAGGGTTAAAGATTCGACAGTTCTGGTAAATCTCGATAAAGGCTGTGCCCTTGTGCTCGGCTGCCCGCAACAACATCTGGGCCAGGTGCTTGGTATGCACATCGACGCTTCGGGCGACGAAAGTGGCTTCAGAAGCGATGGCCACACGAAGGGGGTTGAATGCCTGCTCAACGGACCCCATCGGTGATGACTTCGTCACCGTTCCTCGCACGGACGTGGGGGAATACTGGCCCTTGGTCAGACCGTAGATGCGGTTGTTAAAAAGCAGGATCTTGATGTCCGCATTTCGACGCAGGGCGTGCAACAAATGGTTGCCACCGATGGACAACCCGTCGCCGTCACCGGTTATGACCCAGACACTCAGATCCGGCTGGACGACCTTCAGGCCGGCTGCCAGGGTCGGGGCACGACCATGAATGGAGTGGATGCCGTAGGTGTTCATATAGTATGGGAAACGGCTAGAGCAGCCAATTCCAGAGATGAATACAATCTTCTCACGCGGCACACCGATGTCAGGTAGTATTCGCTGCACCTGGGCCAGGATAGCATAGTCCCCGCACCCTGGACACCAGCGGACCGCCATATCGGACACGAAATCCTTACGCGTGAGTTTCGGCATGGTAGAAGTATCAGTCATCTGTTTCCTCCAACTCGATTAGCCCAGTACCTCGTCAATCTTGTGACGAATCTCGCTGATCTTGAATGGCCGGCCCTGCACCTTGGGGAATGAGATCACCTTCATCGTGAAACGGGCATTGAGGAGCAGCGCCAGTTGGCCCATATTCATCTCGGGCACCAGTACCCGGTCGAAGCTCGCCAAGATTTTTCCCAGGTTGCGCGGGAACGGGTTCAGGTAGCGGATGTGAGCGGCAGAGACGGATTTGCCGGCGCGCTGCGCCGCCTGTACCGCCTGTCGGATCGCGCCGTAGGTGCTCCCCCAGCCAACGACCAAGAGGTCACCCTCGGGTTTCCCAAGCACTTCTTGCTCCGGGATAAACTCGGCAAGCCGTGCGATTTTTTCGGCCCGCAGGTTCACCATCTCCTGGTGATCTTGCGGCACGTACGACACGGCGCCCGTTATGTTCCGCTTCTCCAGTCCACCGAGGCGATGCTCTAGGCCTGGCGTGCCAGGTAGCGCCCATGGGCGCGCCAGAGTCATTTCATCCCGCAGGTAGGGGGCGAAGCCCTCAATTTCCGTGCGATGGTGGACCTGGATCGGTTCAATGTCGTTGGGGGTTGGGATCCGCCAGGGTTCAGAAGAGTTGGCCAGATAGCCGTCGGAAATCAGGAACACGGGGGCCATGGCCCTGACTGCCAGGCGAAAGGCTTCGACAGCCATATCGAAGCAGTCGGACGGACTGGCCGGCGCGACGATTGCCATCGGGCTCTCGCCGTTGCGACCGAAGAACGCCTGAAGGAGGTCGGCCTGCTCGGTCTTGGTCGGCAGGCCAGTGCTCGGCCCTCCCCGCTGCACATTGACCACGACCATGGGCAGTTCCAGCATGACGCCCAGGTTGATGGCCTCGCTCTTGAGGGCGACACCGGGGCCGCTGGTACCGGTCACGGCGAAGGCTCCACCGAAGGACGCGCCAATCACAGACCCCATGGCCGCGATTTCATCCTCTGCCTGGAACGTGTATACGTCGAAGTTCTTGAGGGCAGCGAGTTCGTGCAGGATGTCGCTGGCCGGCGTGATGGGGTAGCTGCCGTAGAAAAGGGGTTTGCCGGCCAGCCGCGCCGCCGTCACGAGACCGAAGGCTAGAGCCTGGTTTCCGGTCAGTTTGCGATAGGTGCCGGGCGCCAAGTGAGCCGGCGGGACCCTATGGCGTGCGCTGAAGGCTTCAGCGGCCTCGCCGTAGTTGTAGCCGGCCTGGAGGGCACGGGAGTTCGCTTCGACCACCGCGGGGCGGTGCTTGAACTTGTCCTCAATCCAGTTGAGCGAGGTCTTCAATGGCCGGTCGTACATCCAGAATGCGAGACCGAGCGCGAACACGTTCCTGGAGCGGTCAACATCCTTCTTGGGGAGACCCTCGATCCCCTCCAAGGCATGGCGGTTGAGCGCGGTAATGGGGATGGCATGGAGCTCGTACTCCTTCAGCGAGCCGTCGGTGAGCGGGTTGCTCTCGTAGCCGGCCTTTCGAAGGTTGCTGGCGGTGAATGCGTCGGAATCGACAATGATAACGCCGCCTGATTCCAGGTCGCCCAGGTTCGCCTTGAGGGCCGCGGGGTTCATCGCGACAAGCACCTGAGGCGCATCCCCAGGCGTGAAGATGTCGTGACTAGCGAAATTGACCTGGAAGCCACTAACGCCTGCCAGGGTGCCGGCTGGCGCCCGGATCTCGGCGGGGAAATCCGGAAAAGTGCTGACATCGTTGCCAAACACGGCCGATGTGTCCGTGAACTGAGTTCCAGTGAGCTGCATTCCGTCGCCGGAATCACCCGCGAATCGGATAGCTACTGAGTCCAGTTCATCGACATCTTCGTCGATCTTGGTTACCGTTTTCGTCTCGAGCATAACCTAGATTCTCCTTATATTCATGCGCCGGCTGGTGTTTTCGGAACCTGATCTGGCTCCGGCGGCAAGTTGTAGATTTCGTCGGGGAAGCGATCGCAGAGGAATGCTGTGAGGGCGTAGTGCGTAACGTTGCCAACGAGTTGACCCTGGTCATCTACCACCGGGACATTACGATAGTGGCCGGCGTTCATCAACACGAGTGCGTGTGCTACCAATTCCCCCGGTCGGATCGTGTCAGGATCGGCTGTCATGAATTCATCAACAGGCCGCGACCAGGTATCGGAAGCCTTGATGATCTTTCGCAGCACATCGCGCTCGGTGAAGATGCCGGCCAACCGGCCCTCGTCTACAACGAGGACACAGTTTTGGCCCTGTTCGCGCATCTGATTCAGCACATCCCTCACCGACGTTCCCGTTTCAACGGTAATGTATCTGGAGAGGTCCAGGTGAGAGACTCTCTCGACCTGTAAGTCGTGTTCGATGGACATCGCAACTCCTTTACATCGGTTAGACTCACTTCGATTGCTGATTGCCTTCCGTAGCGGTGGCTCTGGCTGCGTTGAGCAAGACTAGAGTAGTCGTTACATGATTCGGACGGGCAATAGAATGACCGGCAGACCAGTGGTAGCGTTATTCTAACATAGTAGAACATACAGGTCAAAATAAGGTTACAATGAGGTACTATGAGAGTCAAAGAATCGGCGATGGACGTTGCAGCAGTGGAAGTGTGTATTAGGGCGTAAGACTTTTTTTGCGAAGACGTCCCACTGGATAACGACACAAGACTGAGCAGGCAAAGGAGGCTGTACAAATGGAACACGAGGTCCTTCAATCTCCTGGTGAACAGACGAGCAAAGGCCAGCGCATCACCGTACCGGCCGAAGTATTCCCCTATAGCGCTGGAATTGTGGGGGGAATGATTGCCGGCGTTTTTATGGCAGTGGCGATGGCCGGCTGGGGAGGCTTAACCGGAATGGGGGTATGGTTCCCCGTTAATCTGATCGCGGCCACGGTTCTCCGGGACCTGCAATCTGAGTCGCTTCAGATGTTGGCGCAATTCTATCCAGCCGGCGCAGTGGTGGGGACCCTGATCCATCTGGGATTGTCGATTACGCTAGGCTTTATCTTTGCTATGCTGCTGCCCACACTGCCGGGCCCAGCTTTCTTGTGGGCCCTGGTCATCGGCCCAACCCTGTGGTTCATTGCCCAGTACCTCGGGCTGCCACTCGTCAACCCACGAATGGAGGCGCTGGTCCACATCCCGTCCTTCGCCGTCTCACACATCATCTACAGCCTGATCCTGGGATTGTTCATTTCACGGGTGACGAAGATCGAGTGCTGTGACCCTGGTACAGTCGGTATCCGACACATGATTCTGGGCCACGGCCGGTAGGATGAGCCAGGCGGCAACGAAATCGGTTAGTAACTATTATTCGGGTGGTGTGGTTCAATATGCACGATCACGTCATGGATAGGGAGCTCGGATTGACATAAATGATCCTTAACAATGTGACCTATCTCATGTCCACTGCGGACCGAAATGTCACCATCAACCGTGATGTGAATATCCATCAATAGGCCGACACCGCTCTTCCTTATTCGACATTTCTCGACATCCACGACGCCTGATACCTCGGCCGCGATTCTTCGCACCTCGGATTCAACGTCTCCGGCTACGGCTGCGTCCATAACTTCATCCATCGCAGGTCGAAGCAGTCGCACGCCATTGTAGACAATCACGCCGCATGCAATTAGGGCGGCCCAATCATCAGCGCTTTCATAGCCCGGGCCGCCAATGAGTGCAATGGAGATACCAACGAACGCCGCGAGAGAGGTGATAGCATCTGACCGATGATGCCAGGCATCACTTCTCAGTGAAGTACTTGCCAGCGAATTGCCAACTCTGAACACGAATCGGAACAGGGCTTCTTTGGTGACAATGACACCACCCAATACGACCAGCGTGTACCACTCAGGCGTGTGATGAGGGGTGCGAATCTCGCGAATGCTCTGTATGGCGATGAGAAAGGCGGCGCCCAGTAGGAATAACGACACCATCACACCCGCTATAGACTCGGCTTTGCCGTGCCCGTAGGGGTGCGTGCTGTCCGGTGGCCTTGCCGAAATCCGCAGGCCGCTCCAGACAATTAGCGAAGACAGAATGTCCGCTGTAGATTCGATACCATCGGCTACAAGGGCATAGGAATTGCCGATGGTCCCGGCAGCAATCTTGACGATGGCGAGTACCAGGTTGGCCGTGATGGCAACCCCCGAAGCCTGGAGTCCCGACTCTATCGACGACATGGTTCCTTGGTGCAGAATTATACCCCTGGTGAGGTGCCGGGGCAAAGTTTCTTTTTGACATTTCGGTCTTTCCACTGCTATTCCAATATTACGAAGAGTGCACTCATCAGGTGTGCTAACCAGTCAGGCTCGCCTTTGTCGATACAGCAACTCGCTCCAGATTGTTTCAGGAACTGCAAGAAGCGGGGATGAATCGCGCGGGCAAGGATGACGATGCTGGCACCAGGGAACGTGCCTTTAACTTGCGCCAGCCCGAGCGTGCCGGCCAGCGGATAACGATCAATGTCCAGCACGACACAGTCAGCGTCTACATCGCCGGCCTGCCGGCCCATCTGGCAGACCAGATCCACCTCTGCCACGATCTCTATGCCTGGTAGGTCATCCAACACCCTCATCAATTCCCGCCGCTCGCGGGCTTCCTCACTAACTACCACGACGCGAACCAGTGGTGACATCATGTTCCACCTCGTCTGAGCTGATCGTTCTGGACTCCCAAGTATTGGGTTGATGAGGAGCGTCTCCAGGTTTGCCCTGGCGATAAGCCCTTGCCGTTCCTGATGTGTTGCCACGCGACTAAACCGGCTGCCGTGAAGACCAGGCCGGCCAGCGCCAACCAGTTTGCCAAACGAGGCTGCGCCGGGTCCACCAGCGTGGTCGGTGGAGCTGCCATGTGCCAATCGACGGTGAAGCGGGTGTCGGGCACCCGACTACGCCGGATGTCTACCTCGATCTGCCAATCCCCGACCAGAACCAACTCCTGCCCGGAAGCCACGTACAGCCCGTCCTGAGTCGGAGAGGTGATTATCCAGTCGGTCCGCGCCTCGACCTCGGGGAGGTAGAAGCGAAGTCGGACGCGCTCGGCGTCGGCGATTGGATTACCGTCAACGTCCTGCAGCACGACCAGGTATCGGTTCCAGCCAATCCAGTTGGGTGCCAGAGCCACGAAGGATTTGAGCTGCTCTTCAGGAAGATCTACCTCGCGCAACTCCGAGTTGAACGGAATCTGGCCGGTGGGGAGTGGTCGCGGTGGTGGGGTGGGCACCGCAGTAAGCAGCGCAGTCGCGAGCAGGATTAGCAGTCCAACCAGGGCTTCGATGCGGATTGCGCGCGGCAGCGTAGTGCGCCAGCGGTCCATCCAGTGTCCTGGCACTGGCAACCGGGCGATTGCTTCAGGGCGGAGAGCCATGTTGTTTGCCAGACCGATCAGGAGGATCAGAAGCACTAGTCCCAGTTTAAGCAGCAACGTCAGCCCATAGGGCGTCTCGACGAGGTCGGCCGGCAGCAGAAAGTGCAGAGCGGCGGAAAAGGCCCCGGTCGCTGCCACGACAAACACGCTTCGCACAGCCAGGGTGGAGAAGCGGCGCAACGTGATCATCAGCACTAACCGTCGCCGTTCGTCGGGGAGGCGGCGCAGTGCCGGCATGAAAGCTAGCGTGAGCGCGAATAGCCCACCGATCCATGCGCTGTTTGCCAAGAGGTGGATCCAATCAGCAACAGTCGCCAGTGCCGGCCACAAAGCGCCGGCCGCGCCGTGCGATGACAGGCTGAGCGAGCCGAGCAGCGCCGCTGCCAACGCTAATTTGATTGGAGATTGGAGATTGGGGATTGGGGACTTGTACTGAGCCCGGTCGAAGTATTGGGGATTGCGGCTGTGCCAGTGAAGAGTTAGCAATGCCAATGCCGACAGTTGCCGCATAGCCCAGATGGTGCCGAAACGGGTTCCCAGCAGGCGGAGTGGCACACCGCGCGCTACTGCCTCGGCCAAGCCCACTCGACCGACAACGACCGACTGCAATCCCAGTGACGCTATCCCTGCACATAGCCAGAGAAGCGCGGATCCCAAGATCAGAGTGCTGAGATTGCGCTCGATAGCGGGCCAGATGTCCTCGTTTTCGCCATCAATCGCCCGCCGACTTGGTCCCAGGATTGTTGAAACGAGCAGCAGCGCGCCGAAGGCCACCATGGCCGCCGTAAACAGCAGCCAGCGAATGCCTACTTCCCAACCGCCGGTCGGCGCTGCCGTCGACGGCGTCGGGACGGCTCCTGACGGAACATTATCTCCAATTTCCAGCCCGACGCTGAATGTGAAAAGCCCGGAGGTCGAGTGGCCGTCCACGGTCGAGACTACCAGCCACGTGACTGTGTAGATGTCGGGCTCAAGTTCGGCCAGGCCAACTCGCAGGATGCGGGGGTCGGACGGGTCAACCTGGATTTCGCCGGCATCCACACGCTCCAACTGGCTGCTGTGAACCTCAATGGAACTGAAAGCCGGCTCAAGGACCTCGTCAAATTGGAGAGTGACGTGCGACAGAGAGCCGACCGGGTAGACTACGCCGGCGGCCGGGTCGGACCGGACGAGGTCGGCATGGGCGGATGCAAGTGGGGCAAGTGCCAGCCAGAGGATCACCAGCGCCAGAGGCCATCGCGCCGCCCTTGACCACCACGACCTTTGGCACGTGGATCTCACGTGTTGCTCGGTTGTCGCCGGAGAAGCCATGTGCCCGCGAAAATGACGAAGACGGCTGCGACGATGAGAATAACGGTTGTCGATCGGCCCCCCACCGATCTGTTGACAGTCGGGGCGGAGGTCCCGACAACCGTGAAGGTCAGTTCGCCATCAACAGGGTGCCCATCGGCGTCGTCCGCGGCGGTCCAGCGCACGGTGTACGTGCCGGGCGGGAGCTCAGCCGGCAGGCTCACTTGCATGAGGGTGCGATCCTCCAGGCTGACCTGGGCGTCGCCCAGATCCACCTGTCGGCCAGCAGAATCGAAAACTCCGACAGTGCTCTCGAAGGTGTCGAGTTCATCGCTGAACCACAGCCGCACGACTTCCGGAGGTATGTCCAGAGTTGCTCCGTCCGCTGGCTCAGACCGTTCGAGGTCAAGATGCGCTGCAGCCGGGGCCGGCCAGACCAGCAGCAGCAGCAGCGCGAGTAGGACTGCAAACCTGGCAGGGTGAGTTAGTGACATACATCGTCCTCCCAACTGTTTCCCATACCTGTAGTATCGACTTTAGTCGTCTTCGTAAGCTTAACGACTGAAGTCGTTACTACGGACTCCTGGGCGGGGCATTCTCACGCCCTTCTCGCGCAGTTCGGCCATCACAGCCGGCGTGATGACCACAAGGCCCTGCGACCGGGCGTAGGCTTCGACGCCCTTCTCCACCATCGGCCTGAGTGCGGCAGGGGCGCGTGCCAACCGCACCCGCGCTTCACGCGTCCATTCGAGTTCGCCATTGGACACTGCAGCCGGCGAGGCGCGGGGGGCGAGTTCCACCGGTTCGGGTTGATAATCACACCACGGATCTTCGGCCATGAGATCGCCGCTGGCGGCAAATGCTCGCGCTCGGCAACCACCGCACATCAGCGCGTACTCACACGCGCCACATCGGTCCTGCAGCGCCGGCCGGCGCAGTTGCTGGAAGACAGGGGCCGTCTCCCAGATGTCGAGCAGCGACTCGCCACGCAGGTTTCCCGCCGCGAGGGGCAGGTAGGGACACGGTGTCACATCACCTTCCGGCGTCACGCGGCAGTAGCCGGTCCCGGCCATGCAGCCGGCAGCCGACGCGGCGAGCTCTGCGCTGCGGGCGTGGGCCAGCCGGCGGAAGTGGGGCGCACACCGGGCGCGAATCAACATCCGACCCCGGTACTTGCGTTGTGCCTCCACCAGAGAGCTCAGGGTAGTCTCGTATTGCGCCGGCGTGATGTCGGCCATCTGTTGGCCGCGTCCGGTGCAGACGAGAAAGAACAGGTTGAAGGCATCTGCGCCCTGCGCGGCAGCGAAGGCAATCAGGTCGGGGATTTCAGCGTAGTTGGCGCGAGTGACCGTGGCCTGGACCTGCACCGCCAGCCGGTGTCGCCGGCAGGCATCGACAGCTTCGACGGTCCTGCGCCATGCACCTGGCATTCCCCGGAATGCATCGTGCCGATCCGGGTGGAGCGAATCCAGGCTGAGACCCACGCCGGCCAGCCCGCTGTCGGCCAACCGCCGCACCTGCTCATCGGTAAGCAGCACGCCGTTGGTGCCTAACACGGGCAGCAGTCCCCGGCCTGCAGCATGAGCGATCAGATCGGGCAGATCCGGCCGCAATAGCGGCTCACCGCCGGAGAAGACCAACATGGCCCCGGTGCAAAGGCCGGCCAGTTGGTCAATGAACCGCCGGCCCTCGGCTGTTGTCAGTTCGCCCCGACCGGACTCACGGGCGTCTGCATCCAGGTAGCAGTGAGCACACCGCAGGTTGCAGCGTCGCGTGACGTTCCACGACACCAGGCGCGGCGCAAAGACACTCATGTCGCTCCGATCGATCGCTGGGCGGCGTCCATCACTTCGGGCGTGATCTCGCGCAGACGCTGCCGGCGCGCGTAGTCGGTGCAGGTCTTACGGATCACGGGTTGGACGAAGCGCGGGTGTGTCTTCAACCGTGCCTCGGCTGATTCGGTCCAGACTGGTTCTCGCGTCGTATCTTCGGTTAGGGCCTCTGGTCGGACCCGGGTCAGGTGGGTACGCAGCCCGGCCATCGGCGGAGCTGGTCCATTGGCTGACCCGATGCGCACACCCAGCGATTGGACGAGCTGGGTTTCGCCGGCGTTGGTCAGCATGGCAATGTCATGACCACACTTCGGACAGTGAAATCCGACGGCCATACTGCCGGCCTCGGGACCGCCGGCGCTTTGGAGTCGCATCGGTTCGTTGCAGGGGATGCACAGGAATTTCATGCGAGAACCCTCATACCAGAAAGGTAAGCCTCTTTGCCACTTCTGTCAGCGCGTCGGCGGTGGGCGTGCCAGCGTGCTGGAGGACGAACGGCACTCCTTCGTCGCAAGCGCGGGTCAGCCGCGGGTCAAAGGGGATCGAACCGAGAAAGGGCAACTCAAGCGCATCGGCGATCTGCTTACCCTCCGCTTCGCGCCCAAACAGCGGACCGACCTGCCAGCACGAGGGGCAGACGTAGCCCGCCATGTTCTCCAGCAAGCCAAGCAGTCTGCCGTCTGACCCTTGCACGGCCCGGGCAGACTTTTTCACCACCAGGTGCGACACCGCCGACGGGATGGTGACGGTCACGCCGGCCAGTTTCGGAATCAGCCGTGAGAGCGTGGAGAAACGCTCCGTGCCAGGCGGCAGGTCGATTAGCAGTAGGTCGAGTCCGCCCCAGATCGTGTCGGCCAGAAACTCGCGCACCGTTGTCGTTTCCATGGTCCCCTGCCAGACGAAGGCGTCTTCTGCCAGCCCCTCAAAGTGCCGCCAGGACACCGGCGTCTCATCGGTTTCCAGAAAGAGATCCATGGACATTACTCTCACGCCGGCAGCGCCGATGGCCGGCTCAACTCCGTCGGATAGGATTCGCAGCGCCTGGCCTCGCGCGCCGAGCATCTGCGCCAGGGTGGGGCCGTTCAGGTCGGCGTCCAGCGCGCCGACGCGCCAGCCCTGGTCCGCGAAAGCGGCGGCCAGGTTGGCGGTGAGCGCGCTCTTGCCAACGCCACCTTTGCCGCTGAGCACGGCGATCACGTGGCGAACGCCGGCCATCCGTGCCGTCAGGCGCTCGCGCTGGGCGACAACCTGTCCCAGGATGTCGGAGCCACCATCGCCGGCCATGTCCGCGTACGTTCTTGACATCACATGCCGATCCTTTCGCGCGCCTCGGCCATAATCTCGGGCGTCACTTGGGACAGGCCACGTTCGCGGGCGTAGTCGTCAATCGCCTTGCGAGCGAAGCTGCGGGCGAACTCCGGCACGTTTTGGAGCCGCTCCAGCGCCTCCGCCGTCCAGGGCAACCTCTGCGCCCCTGCTTCAAGTGCTGCCTCATCCTGCGTCGGATTGAATTCCCGGGCGACGAGCAGCACGTGGCACGGCGCCAGGCGCAGCAGGTTCTCAGCTGTTGCGCCCAGATCGAGGCTTTCGTCGGCGTGGACACCCAGCCGGCCAACGACCAGCAGCGAGGGTTGGACCTTTTCCAGGTGAGCCAGAATGGCCGGCCAGGGCTTGCCTTCCAGCAAGGTCATGTCGATCCCAGCCCCGTCGTCGGCCGCGATGCGCCGGGCAGTTTCCAGATGGTCACGGTAGATCCTGGCAATGCCCTTGTCGATGATCTCGTTGTGCAGTTTCTCCTGCTCCTTGAAACGGAACACCTGGCCGGCCTCCTCCGACAAGACGCCCTCCAGCCGGCGAAAGGCCACGGTGTGGAAGTGGGGATCGAACGCCGCCACCGCTTCGACCGTGGCGCCTGTCGCCTCGGCCAGCGCAACAGCCAGGCGCACGCCAGCGAAGGACTGGGGACTGCCGTCTACTGCAACGACGATCTTCCCACCGATGGGAATCACGCTCTTCACCACCAGCAGGTCGGTCTTTGATCGCCTGGCGACCCGTTCCGTCAC
>JBHHXF010000013.1:0-20237 GCA_046756905.1 Anaerolineae bacterium
GAGCTACAGGGTAAGGTGAAGCGCGCGGGTGGGAAGTGTAATCCCAGGCGACGCATGTGGAAGATTCGGTACGACCGGATGGTGGAGTTGGGATTGGAAGAAGGACTCGTCGATGAATTGCCGACCTACGGGATTACCCTCTCCACAACCCCATCCAGTGTTTCCTGCACCTGCTCCAGCCGCGGGCCGGCCCCGGACTCGCGGAATATCTCCGCCGCCTGCTCTAACTGCGGGCGGGCGTCGGCCAGCTCACCCCACTCCACCAGCGCCTCGCCGTAGGCGGCGGCTGTCTTCGCCAGTTCGTGGGCCTCGCCGGACGTCTCGAAGATGCGCCGGCTTTCCTCGAAGTGTTCGCGAGCAACTGTGCCGTCTCCCTTGGCAGCCGCAACCTGGCCCAGCACGCGATGGGCCACACCCACGAAAGTGTCACTTCGCAGCTCTTGCGCTGATTCGAGAGATTTCGCGGCATACACAGAAGCAGTGCCGGCATCGTCCATTCCCAGGTGCAGTTGGGCCAGGATGCGGTAGATCTCTGGCAACAGTCCCTCAGCTTCAATCTCACGGCACAGCGCCAGCGCCTCCGTCAGGTGGCGACGGGCACTGTCGGGATCGCCCAGCCGGAAACTGGTCAGACCCAGATTCATGTGGGACATAGCCAGCCCATACATATCGCCGATCTCTTCCTTGGTAGAGAGACTCCGTTCGTAGCACTCGTGAGCCGCCTCATAATCGCCCCGGTAGTAGTGCACAACGCCGATGTTGTTGTGCAGTTGCGCAGCTCCCTGGAGATCGTCGAGTTCCGAACGGAGATCGAGACTGCGGTGGAAATGATCCAGGGCCTCGGAGTAGTTCCCCTGGCCCAGGTAGGCGGACCCAAGCGTATTGGTCAACCAGGCAATTTCCTGACGGGTGTCCAGGTCGCCCAGCCCGTTCAGACTCTCCAGGGCGCGCCGGCACAGATCAATGGCTTCGGCGTGCCGGCCCGCGCGAATGTGAATCAGCGCGATGCCGTCATCCAGGCGGGCGCGAATGGGTGAGGCGTCAGCGCCGGCCAGCGCCGCCTTGCCACGCTGGAAATGGGAGAGCGCCGCTTCATAGTCGCCGCCGCGCTCGTACACCCGGCCGATTCGTCGGTGCAAATCCGCAATTTCCGGCGAGTCCACAGCCAGGCCGAGCGCTCGTCTATAGCTTGCGATAGCCTCACCGTGCCGTCCCTGGAGCGTAAAGACATCCCCCAGGCCGGCGCTGACCGCGGCCTCGGTCGCGGCATCCGGTTTCAGGGACAGGGCACGCTGGTAGTGCTCCACGGCAGCGTCCGCAGCGTACAGGGCGCGCGCTCGATGGCCGGCGGCCACCGCGTACATCAATGCTTTATCCCGCGTGCCGCCCAAACCGAAATGATATGCTAGCCGATCCACCACCCCGTTGGGGGACGGCAGGTGCGTCGCTTCCAGCGCCTGGCCCACGCGACAGTGAAGATGCTGCCGGCGTGCACCGCTGAGGTTCCTGTACGCCACTTCGCGGATCAGGGGATGCGAGAAGTCGTACGTGCTGCCGTCCACATCGACCGCGATCTCATGCATCAGGCCGACCCGCAGCATGGCGTCGAACGCATCCAGTGCCTCGATCTCGGACAGCCCGCTGGCGATCTGAACCGTCGAGAACTCGAAGGGTTGGCGAATCACCGCCGCTGTCTCAAGAACCAACTGCGTGTTTTCATCCAGCCGCTCCAGCCGCGCCTCGACAACCTCGCGAACGCTCAGCGGCAGCGGCAGCGTGCGATAATCGCTGGCGAAGTCCTCCCAGGTGGTGGCCCAGCCACCCGGCTCTTGGCGTAGCAGCCCCTGCTCGAACAGGGACTTGATGACTTCGATCACGAAGAAGGGGTTGCCGGCTGTGCGTTCGTAGATGCGGTGGCTGAATCGCTCCGCGCCCTCATCCATGCCGGCCATCCTGCGAATCATGGCCGTCACTTCGTCAACCGTCAATCGATTGACGTCAATCTGCGTCACCAGGCCGGCGCGGCGCAGGTCTCGGATAAGTCGTCGCAGGGTCGGGCCGGTCTCTTCGACCCGATAGGTGGCGATGATCAAAACGCGCTGGTACGCCACTGCCCGAGTCAGGTAGCCCAAGACTTCTAGTGTAGCCTCGTCCGCCCAGTGGAGATCGTCCAGGGCGATGATAAGGGGACGCTCCTCGGCCAGCCGACCTACCAGCCGGGCAATGCCTTCAAACAGCCGGCTGCGTGCTTCCTCGGCGTACACTGGCATCCCAATGCCGGCTGGTTCCGCTACCTGAACCGCAAGCTCGGGGACCAGGCGCGATACCTCACGCAGCCACAGCGGCGGGATGGGCGGATCGAGTGATTCAAAGGCGGCGTGAGCACCCCGGATCGACTCGATAAGCGGCTGGTAGGGCGGGGTGCCGTCGGCCTCGTAGGCGTGGCCGGCCAGCAGGTACACCTCCTCAGCCGATTCGACGACTTCTTGCACCAACCGGGTCTTGCCGACCCCGACCTCGCCATGAACCAACACCAACTGCCCCCTCCCCTGCCGGGCGGCGTCCAGCGCGGTCCGCAGCGTCTCGGCCTCCCGTTCCCGACCGATCAGCGGGGACTGAAGATATTCAGGGACCGGTCGCGCCTCGAAACGGGGTTGGAAGAGGGGCGAGAAGGATGGAACTTCTACCGGCATCGGTCTGGGCCGGGTAGATCGATCAGCAGGCGCCGATGGCTGGTGTAGAATTCGAGCGTACAGTTCCTGAGTCTCCGGCAGGGGCTCAGCCCCCAATTCTCGCGCCAGGAGGTCACGCACCGTCTCGTATTGGTGCAACGCCGCGGCCCGATCGCCGGTGGCATCATACAGGCGCATTAGCCGGCGGTGGACGCTCTCCTGGAGCGGGTCATAGCTCAGCATGGCCTGCGCTCGCTGGATGGCCTGCGGATAGTTTCCCAGGGCCTCGTAGCCGGCGCTCAGACTGCGTAGGGCCGAAACATACAGACGTCCGAGTCGATCTCGTTCGAAGAAGACCCAGTCGTCGAATTCGAAGGTGTCAGGAACCCCAAACCCCTCCACGAATTCACCTCGGTACAACGTGACCGCTTCTTCAAGAAGATCGAGACAGTCGGGTGACGCGGCAGACGCACCCTCAGCCTGTCCGACGACCCACTTCTCGAAAACCTCGACATCTAGCCAGTAGTCGATTTCAGTATTGAATCGGATGGTCTGGTTGCCGGCGATCAACGGGTCCAGGTCGCCGAAAGTTTGCCGCAGGTTGTAGAGGGTATTGCGGAGACTGCCGCGCGCGTGCCGGGTCGGCGTTTCTGGCCAGAAGAAGCTGGCCAGTCTGTCGCGCGTTTGAGGTTGTCGAGTGGCGACGAGGTAGTAGAACAGCGCTTGCGCTTTCGCGGATGAAATGACAAGCGGATTGTCGTCACAACTGATTTCTGGTGCACCCAGTAGCGATATCTGCAGTGTCGGCACGAAGTATTCTCCCCCTGGCAGAGCTGGGGCGTTGACACACGAGTTCCTCTCGTGTCACAGGCATGGAGAACCTGGGAGGGCCACATGTAGGAACGTGTTTTATGCCGGTTTAGATACGGGCATCTTACGGAATATCTACGAAGTTCGGGCGATTGGGGGGCTATCGGGGATTGGATATTGGGTACTAGGTATTGCATGAGACATCCGGTAGCCAATACCTAATACCCAATATCATTATCAGGGAGTGCTACCACTCAGTAACTCGCGCAACAGTTCCTCATCCGGTCCTTCTGTGGGCTGTGGTGGTGTGGTCACGCTGCTGCTACTGCCACAGATGTCTACCGCTACGTCGTCCACATACCACCACGTTCGGCGATAGCCACGGCCGTCGTTGAAGGCAGTGAAGTACAGGGTGATGGTCTGGCCGGCAAACTCGGACAGGTCTTGCTCGTGAGGGTGCCACCATTCCTCGTTTGACCGAATCTTCAGCACGCGCGCCAGGGGCGGTGAGTCGAAGTCTGGACCGAAAATCCACGCCGCCTGCCAGTCACGATCGGTGAACTCCTCCGTACGCGGCCAGTAGTAGAATGACAAGCGCACGCTGTCGGCGTCAGGTGGGATATTAATTGCCTGCCACACAGACGAGTAGGAATAAACATCCGGCTCGAAAGCACGGATCCCCATCAGTATGGACCGTTCGCCGCTGTGCTTGTTCATCGTAGTGTAGCGCGCCGGACGTGGAGTATTGCCAAGCGTCCAGGAACCTGTCACCTCGAACCCTGGATTCAGTATCACCTGCTGACACTCACCCGGTGGAGGCTTCTGGGTCGGGGTCGGCGTGGGTGTTGGGACGCGGGGGGTGGCAGTGCGGGTTGCGGTTGGCCCGCCTGGAGTAACGGTGCGCGTCGGGGTGGGCGTGATCGTCGGCGTCGCTGTCGGCGCCGGTCCCACATGGATGATGCTGCCGTTGGCAAGCGCCTGGATGCGAAATGCATCCCGATCTGATAAGACGGCGCGCTGGAACGTGAGGGCGCTGTCACCAGGTGCTTTGCCACGGAACGTGATGAATGCCAGGGGACCAGTCCCGCTGACGGGTGTGCTAGGATTGACCAGGGTGACGGCGTAAAGCACAGTGCCGGCCCCGTTATCAACCTGGTTGGTGGCTACAAAACCGTTCAACGGGTTGGGGAAAGTGCCCGTTTGAATCTGGGTGCCGCTCTGTCCGGGGTCGGCATCCAAAACCTCGAGTACCGCCGGGTCGTACTCCAGCATAATCTCGGCGGCGAAAAGGTCTGTCACATCACGAATGCGGACCTCCACTGAAATCGCGCTATCCACCTCGATGCGTGTGTCAGCCGGCACGATCTCTATCTTCGGCACCACATTGATGAGATCCCGTGCTATCAGCGGCAGATATACTTTGAAAATCCGAGGTATGGTTGGCGTCGGGGTGGGCGTTCGAGTAGGTGTCGCCGTGGGCAGGAGCGTCCCTGTCGTGGTCGGGGTTGGTGTGGGTGTCTGGCTCACGATGGACGTGGTTGTCGGCGTCGGGGTGGGCGTCGTTGATCCAGTAGGCGTCGGCGTTGCTGTCGCTGTAGGCGTGGGTGTTTGTGTCGCTGTGGGCGTCGTGGTCGAGGTGGAGGTCGGCGTCGGGGTGGGCGTTGCTTGCGCGATCGTCACCGCAACAGTGGCTGTCACGTTGCCCGACTCACTCACGGCCACCGCTAGCACTTCTTCCGTGCCCTGGGTGAGGCCGGCGGTCAGCGTTCCCGTGACGACACCGCTCTCGTCGGTTGTGAGACCAGACCGGAAGGCATCCACAAAGATATACGAGTTTGTGGAGCTGGGATTGCTGTCTCCAGATGCCTCCAGTCTCAACGTGTGGGCGCCGTCCGCCATCCCCGTGGCGATGACCTTTTCTCGGAAGACCTCGGTCGCCGAGTACATATCCAGGGTATCACTAAAGACGCTGCCGCCGTCGATGGTGACGTTGGCGATGCCGGCGTCGTCGCGGGTAACGTAGAGCAGCGACACGGCCGTGCCAGTGAAGTCGAAGGAGATGTCACCCGTGTTGGAGCGCATGTAAGCGCCCCCGCTGGCGCTTCCGTTGGATTGCTGGGCCCAGGACCCCGTTCTGATCACGTCGCCACCCTCGGCCTCGGCGAACGCCTGGGGAATTGTCCCCAACCCCTGAAGCGCCTCAAAACCAACCATCATGCCGGGCGCCACCGGTTCTCCTTGAGCGCCCGATACCTGCGCCCGGATGGCCGAGGTATCACTGCCGTTCGGCAACAATGTATCCGGGTCTGCTGTCAGTTCAATCGTCGCGGGAACTCCGTTGAAAGGTGTGAAAAAGACCTGACCCAGGCTCGAGTCGTCATTCTTGTGCCAGATGACCTCCTCAACCTGCTCGGAGCTCGTCGCGGCCCAGTTGTTGTACTGCGCTGTGATGTCATCGTTGCTGTTCTCCATCTCCAGCGCAAAGTCCTTGTACTCAGCGATGGTGTTTATGTCATCTACGGAGCTAAAGCCGTTGATAAACAGCGTGATCGTGGCATCCTGGGTCGGGCTGTCTGGGCTGTCGTTCTCGAAGCCTGTATCGTCGTTGAGGAACGCAGCACCGCCTGGCTCGTGTATCACGATGCCCCGCTCAAAGCCTTTGATCAGGTTGCCGGCCAGAGACGCCAGGATGATGTCGCTAACACCACCCGCATCAAGCTCGGTGCTGAACCGGATGCCGATGGAGTCGGGCGTGTCTTTGCCCGGCCCCCGAATCTTATTGTCCAGGAAAAATTGGTTGCCGGCTATCACATCTACGCCTCGAGTAAAGCCCTCGACCACATTTTCACTCAGGACCGTACTGAAGACGAAGCTTCCGGCGCTCAGCAACCTGATGCCGACATCATTGTCCACCCCATCGCCGTCGAACGTGTTGTCCTGAACCGTGAGAGCGCTGGAGTCAACGACCAGGCCCGTCCCCACCCTTATGAGGCTGTTGCGGCGGAATCCTCCCTGTCCACCATTGGCAACCATGACACCGACAGCCGTCGGGCTGTC
This sequence comes from Anaerolineae bacterium, assembly GCA_046756905.1. GTDB lineage: Bacteria > Chloroflexota > Anaerolineae > Epilineales > JAANWY01 > JBHHTZ01. Next base: position 6,540 of record JBHHXF010000013.1, read on the forward strand.
ACGTATCACATTGTCCTCGACCGTACGCTCAGTGTTGGTGAAATACATGCCGGCCCCGATTCCGGCGATGCCGGCATCGACAAATGTGTTGTTCCGAATCTGTACGTCTGAAGCGCTTTCCATGTACAGCCCGTAGACAGCACTAACAACCGTCGTATTCCGCAGCTCGAAGTCGACCTGGGATCGGACGTTGATCCCGTATGCTGCACGCGGCGCCTCCGACCCGCCGCACACCGCTGCGATCTCACCACTTATGTAGAGGTTTTCGAGGGTGACGCTTCCCGACTGAACGTCGATGACCGTCGCGCCGGCCTCGGTGTTGGTGTCGAAGCAGGTCGCGCTATCCGAATGCAGAATGGTGTCGGTTGCAACACCGGTCACGGTTATGATCTTGGTGATGGTGATGGTGTCGGTGTAGAGGCCGGCAGCGACGCTGACATTGCCGCCGGACGCGACGGCGTTGATCCCGTCTTGAATCTTGCAGTAGGGGTCCTCTTGCGTGCCTGAGCCTGGATCGGGACAGGTGTCGTCATCGACATAGACCTGGCTGGCTGATGGGAGAAGTGCTTCGCTCGCTGTAGAGTAGTTGGCCAGCGTAGTCGGCACATACCGCAAGCCAACCAGGGCCATTAGGAGGGTCATCAGAACAGCGCCCAGCACCCGACGAGCCGCAGAACCCGTGACGGAGTATTGCGGCCCTGAGTGTTGCACCGGGGGGGAACTCATCGCGCGATCTTGCATAAGAACTCACTTTCCGCTCAGGTCTTCTTTGCATGGGCCACACTTATACGACGTCCGAAGATGCTGAAAGATTCGATTCTCCCCCGTGGGACCGGGGCAATTGGACCGGAGGCTGTCAGGGCTGGAGGTTTACACGCGTCAGCTTAAGGCTAGTGGCTCTCGGGTCAGCGCCGGCTTTGACAAGCGCGGGCCGGCTGGATACAATTGGAGCTGTTGCGTCTCGCTGGCAGTGACATGTCCATGTGAAGTAACAGGTTCGTAGTAACCGCTTCAGCGATGTTGATGTGTGGTACATGGCAGAGGGAATACAGTTGTTGAAATGGAGCTGACGAGTGAGTGAATTCAATTACGGTGGTCAGGCAGTCATCGAAGGCGTGATGATGCGGGGGTCAAGAGGTATGGCTGTGGCCGTGCGACGCCCCGGCGGTGGGATTGAGGTCCACAGTGAACCTCTTACCAGTCGCATCTACACCACGAAGTGGAGCAGAATGCCCTTTGTCCGAGGGCTAGCTCTACTGTGGGATGCCCTGGGGCTGGGCATCCGAGCGCTCCTCTTCTCGGCCGAGGTGTCTGTTGAAGAGGAAGAGGACGTGGAGTTCAGCGGTGCTGTCGCGTGGGGAACTGTCGCCATCGCTCTACTACTCGGCATCGGGATCTTCTTCGTCTTGCCCCTGCTGATTGTCGGATTCCTTGATCGCTGGATCGTATCGGACCTGGCAAGTAACCTGGTCGAAGGCGTGATCAGGCTCGCCATCTTCCTGGCATATATCATTGTCGTCGGGCGCATGGGGGATATCAGGCGCGTCTTTTCCTATCACGGCGCAGAGCACAAGACAATCAACGCCTATGAGGATGACGCCGAGCTTACGCCGGCGTCCGTCGCCCGCTACTCGACGCTGCATCCCCGCTGTGGCACCGGGTTTCTGTTGGTGGTAATGGTCGTTTCCATTCTGGTCTTCAGCCTGTTTGGCCGGCCATCGCTGATCCCGCGCATTATCTCTCGCATCGTATTGATTCCTGTAATTGCCGGCATCAGCTATGAGATCATCCGCTTTGGCGCGGCGCACTACGGCAATCGTCTGGTTCGAACTGTCCTCTACCCCAGCCTCGCTTTGCAACGACTCACGACCAATGAGCCGGCCCTGGACATGCTCGAGGTTGCCATCACTGCGCTGAAGCATGTGCTGGCGGCTGAGGGACTTATTGAGGAAAAGTCCCCGGCCGAAGAGCCGGCCATCGAGGAAGTGCCGGCCATCGCATAGCACCACGCACGATTCAGAACGCTTTTGGACATTCTCCTGACCTTATTTTGACCTCGATCGTCTATAATCTTCTAGAGCAGCTCAGCGCGGGAGCGCGCCACCGACACTACGGCAGCCGCTATCCCGCCATGGCATATGCTTACGGTGCACTCGGTTGTGGAAAAGGCGATTTTGTGATAAGATATGGCGACGCGGGTGTCATTCACAACGTTCAGTGACCAATGGTCTATGACACTTGTTAGGAAGAAGCGGGTCTCCAAACGTGCAACCCCGAATGATCATGCTTCATTACCCACAACCAAGGAGAATAGTATGCTAGAACTGAATAAGGGCATTGACATCCTGGCCGAAGTCGGGGGGATCAATACCCTTGATGAAGCGAAAGCCCTGTTCGATGCCAGATGTGACCAAGATACTGTGGCAAAGCTAGGCCAGATTACCAACGGACAAGCGTTGCTGAAAATCGCGAATTCGATTTCGATGACTGATCCTAATGTGGTCTTTGTGAGCACCGGGTCAGATGCGGACGTTCAAATAGTCAGGGAAATGAGTCTTGAAGAAGGCCAAGAGCAGCCCCTGGCCATGAAAGACCACACGATTCACTTCGACTTGGCGCAGGAACAGGCGCGGATCATTGATAGAACGTTCTACATCGTGAACGAAGGCGAAGACGTCAGTGTGCTGGCGCGGAAAATCCTCAGGAGTAAAGCGCACGAATACGTCAAGACCCACATGACGGGCATTGCAAAAGGCAGAACGCTGTACGTTGGTTTCTACAGCCGGGGACCCATCGGCGCTCAGACGGCGATTCCGGCCCTGGAAATCACAACCTCGCCCTACGTTATGCACTCGGCAAACATCCTGTACAGGAATGTCTACGACCGGTTTGACGAAGAAGCGCAACGCCTGGGGTTCTTCTTCACCAACGTCCACAGCGAAGGGCCAAACAGGCCAGAGGATTTGCCGAATGCCAGGGTGTTTATGGACAGAAGTTGGCTGACGACGTTCGCGATGTTCTGCACGTATGCCGGCAACACGCTGCTGTTAAAGAAAGGCAACCATCGCTTCGCGGTTGACCTGGCGACCTATTATGGCAAAGAAAGGGAACTGTCGGAGCACATGTTTATCACAGGGATGACAGGCCCTGGCGGAAGAAAGACATTCTGCGCCGGGGCCGCGCCTTCTGGATGCGGGAAAACTACGACCGCCATGGCGGGTACGGATTTCATCGGCGATGACCTGGCCCAGTTGTGGATCGCCGAAGATGGGACACTGCGAGGCATCAACCCTGAGAAGGGCATCTTTGGAATCGTTCGGGATGTGAGCTATGAGAGCGATCCGTACTTGATGAAGGCCCTGAGAGAAGAGGGCGCGGAAGTGATCTGGTCAAATGTCTTGGTTGACGAGAACCAGGTGCCGTACTGGGAGGGGAGCGGAGAGGAGTATCCCGAGAAAGGCATCAACTTCCAGGGCGAGTGGTGGGAAGGCAAGACGGATAATAACGGCAAACTCATCCCGCTTTCTCATCCAAATGCGCGCTGTACACTCGCAGGCACATCAATCGGGAACTATGCTGAAGCCGCGTCCGAAGACCCGCGCGGGGTGGAGATCAAGGTAATCACGTACAGTGGACGGGACAGCGACACGATGCCGCCGGTCTGGGTTGCCAAGAACCCTGATCAGGGTGTCGTCATCGGCGCCTCGGTTTTGTCGGCGGCGACCGCGACAGAGATCGGGGCCACGGGCGTCCGGCGCCAGCCCTGGGCCAACGAACCATTTATCCCGGGTCCGCTGGTCGATTACATGGATGCGCAGTTCGTGTTCTTCAATTCTGACAAACTGAAGAGCAAACCTGTTATGGCCGGGTTGAACTATTTCCTGACGAACGGCGCTCGCGGCGGGGAAGGAGACGGGCTGCTTGGCGAGAAGCGCGACGTAAAAGTGTGGCTGGGCTGGCTCGAACGAAGGGCGCACGGAGACGTCGAGGCGATTGAAACGCCTATCGGGTTGATTCCCAAGTACGAGGATCTCAAAGAGCTATTTACCGGAATTGGCAAGACATATCCGCGCTCCCTCTACGACAAGCAGTTCTCACTCTACGTGGACAACATCATTGCCAGAATCGAGCTCCAAGAGGAGGCATACAGGAAGGAGGAAAACATTCCGCCCAAGTTGTTCGAAATCTATGCAGAACAACGGAAGGGGCTTGAAGCGTTGAAAGCGAAATACGGTTCGATTGTCTCGGTCGCACAACTGATCGAGGTTGCTGAAGGCAAGTCATAAGAAAAAGGAGGAATAGGAACATGGCGTACAAGTACTACACACTGCCCACCGATGGTGTTAAGATCCGAGTGGAAAATGGCAAGCTCGTCGTGCCGGACGAGCCGATTATCCCCTACATACTGGGTGACGGCATCGGCACCGACGTGACGCCGGCCACCATCGCCGTCTTGGACGCAGCCGTGAAGAAAGCCTACGGCGGCAAGAGACGCATCGCCTGGTGGGAGGTTTACACCGGCGAGCTGGCCATGGACAAGTTCAACGAATGGCTGCCCGACGACACATTACAGGCTTTCCGAGACTACAAGGTGGGGCTGAAGGGACCCCTGACCACGCCTGTCGGCGGTGGCATCCGCAGCCTGAACGTGGCAATTCGCCAGCGTCTCGATCTCTACGCTAATGTGCGACCAGTGCCCTACATCCCTGGTATTCCCAGCCCGGTGAAGCGCCCGGAGAACATGAACATGATCATTTTCCGGGAAGCGACGGAGGACGTCTACGCCGGCATCGAGTGGGAGGCTGGTACGCCTGAGGCGAAGAAGCTCGCTAGATTTCTGAGTGAAGAAATGGGCGTCCCCCTGGATTATCCCGAAACGACGGGCCTCGGCGTCAAACCCATCGGCGAGTTCAAGTCCAAGCGGCTCATCCGCAAGGCGATTCAACACGCGCTGGACCGCGGGCGCGAGAGTGTGACCCTCATCCACAAAGGCAACATCATGAAGTACACCGAGGGCGCCTTCCGCGACTGGGGGTACGAGCTGGCTCGTGAGGAGTTTGGCGACCGGACCATCACCGAGACTGAGCTTTGGGACAAGCACGGGGGTCAGCGGCCCGAAGGGAAGGTAGTCGTGCTGGATCGAATCGCCGACAACATGCTACAGCAAATACTCACCCGCACCCCCGAGTATCACGTTCTTGCGACCCCCAACCTCAACGGCGACTACATCTCCGACGCCGCGGCCGCCCAAGTCGGCGGGCTGGGAATTGCCCACGGAGCGAACATTGGCGATGAGGTGGCAGTATTCGAGGCGGTCCATGGGACAGCGCCCAAGTATACCGGCATGGACAAAGTAAACCCGTCAGCCCTCTTGCTGTCCGGTGTGATGATGTTGGAGCACCTGGGTTGGCAGGAAGCCGCAGATTTCACCCGGGACGCTCTCGCCAGGACAATTCGGAACAAGACCGTGACCTACGACCTGCACCGCCAGATGGAAGGTGCAACCAAGGTCACGTGCTCCGGGTTCGCAAGCCACATTATCGAGAACATGGGGTAACACGGTTATCAGTAATCAGTAAACAGTAATCAGTGGTCAGTTTCCAGTCATTCTGATCACTGATCACTGATTACTGATTACTGATTACTGGTTACTGGCAACTGATCACCGTTCATCACAAAGGAGTGTGACACATCATGGCACGGAACAAACTCTCATTCGTGGGCGCCGGCCATGTCGGCGCCACGGCGGCCCACTGGGCCGCCACCAAACAACTCGGTGACATCGTCTTGGTGGACATCATTGAGGGTCTTCCGCAGGGAAAGGCCCTGGACTTGATGGAGGCAACCCCCATCGAGCATCTGAGCGGCGTTCGCGCCGTGGGAAGCAATAGCTACGAAGCAACTGCCGACTCCGATATCGTCATCATTACCGCCGGCGTAGCCCGAAAACCCGGCATGACCCGCGAAGATCTGGTCGGCACGAACAAGAGGATCATCACCGATGTTGTGACCCAGGTGGCCAAGTACTCGCCCAACGCGGTCATCATCATGGTCACGAACCCTCTGGACGTCATGGCATACCTGGCGTACAAGGTGAGTGGATTCCCCAAGAACCGCGTCATCGGTCAGGCCGGCATCTTGGACAGCGCCCGTTTCCGCACATTCATCTCCATGGAGTTGGACGTGGCAGTGGAAAACACCAACGCTTTCGTGCTGGGCGGTCATGGCGACGAGATGGTCCCGCTGCCACGCTACTCGACAGTGGCCGGCGTACCCATTACAGAGTTGATGGATCAAGAGACCATCGACCGATTGGTACAGCGCACGCGTAAAGGCGGCGGCGAAATAGTTTCACTCCTGAAGACAGGCAGCGCCTTCTACGCACCTGGTGCAGCGGCTGTCCAGATGGCCGAGGCCATCCTGAAGGATAGCAAGCTGATCGTGCCCTGCTCAGCTTACTTGGAGGGCGAGTACGGCATAAACGGGATCTACTTCGGGGTGCCGTGCAAGCTTGGAGCGAACGGCGTTGAGGACATCCTTGAGATCGAACTTTCCGACGATGAGCGCGCTGCGCTGCAGAAGTCTGTGGAGTTGGTCAGGAGCACAATAGCTGTCCTTGACCTCTAGGTCTATCCAAAAAAGTGGCATCGTTTCATCTTAAGGGAAACTCGGCTTTACAATTTGCTCCTGCCGGACAACAGTCCGGCGGCTTCCAAAACGTTTCGGGGCGCTGGACTGTTGTCCAGCGCGAGCAAAAGTGTAAAGCGATCTGGGTGCGCGCTGAAACGATGCCAAAAAAGTAGATCGTAGGGCGAGATGGTATCTCGCCTACAGGAGGAAATGTATGGGGCGAGGCAAGTCGACGAGCAGATTGTCGTGCTTCAACACCACCCTGGAACCCGCCATCAATGAACGCAGCGTCTCCTCGACCGGCGCTAGACGTGCCCTTTCATCGGGGTCCCCCAACTTCTAAATGCGCCCTACCACATCTGTCCAACCCGCCAACATTGGGACTGGCGACCGTCAAAACATAAACACGTGGTTTCAGGTCCCGCTCTGACTGGCATTGTCAATCAAAAGAGTGTATACTAGCGGCCATGAGCCGGAAGTATCCCAAGCAACCGATCATCGGTGTTGGTGTTGTTGTCGTCAAGGACAATCGGGTGCTGGTAATACAACGAGGAAAAGAGCCAGGGGCCGGCTCGTGGGCCTTCCCCGGCGGCCGGCTAGAGCTAGGTGAGACCCTGGCCGATGCCGCCGTGCGCGAGGCCCTCGAGGAGACCGGCCTCACAGTCAAGCCAGGTGATGTCATCGCCGTCATCGATTTAATCGACAGAGATGAGACAGGAAATATTCGCTACCACTATGTGGTGATAGACCTGTTAGCACAACTGATCAGTGGGGCGCCGCGACCGGGTGATGATAGCGTTGCTGTTCGCTGGATCGGCCTCCAGGAGGCGGAAGAGTTACCCATGGCCCCGCGTATGGTGGACGTGGTTAGACAGTTGCTCGGCGATAGGGACGCGCAGCATGACTAAGTGGTGGGAGCCGCTCACAGGCGACCCTACCGGTTGGCTGCTGGAGGACGACGACCCATCGATCACCTATTTCTTCCTGGCCGATGTGTTGGAGCGACCGGGGCACTCCCTGGCGCTCCGCGATGCCCGACAGCGCATTCGCAGCTCGCCGGCTGTGCATACGATCCTTGGCCGGCAACATCCCGACGGCTGGTGGGTGACGCCGAACCACCTCGTGGAACCGCAGTACGGCGCCACCTTGTGGCAGCTCTACTTGCTGGCGGAACTGGGCATGACAGGGCAAGACTTTCGGGTCGCAACCGCGGCCGACTTCGTTCTGGAGACGTTTCTTACGCCGGCGGGCGATTTCACACTGGTCCCCGGTGATCCAGTCGTTCGCCAGGACATGTCAGGATTGTTGTTGTGGTCGCTGCACCAACTCGGATACAGTGAGGACGACCGAATCCGCCGGGCATCGGATCGGCTGGCAGCGAGGGTCCTGGCCGGTGGCAAGGGGCAGTCATCCGCCTGGGAGGGTCTGCGCACTTTATGGGCTATTGGTACGATCCCGCCGCAATACCACACCGGTGACGTGCAGGCGGCGATTGAGCAGGGAGCCGATGGGTTTCTACGACATGACCTGTCGGCGCTGCCGGCCAATGCACTGCGCCTCAGTTTCCCCAACTTTGATCCGCTGGATGTCCTCTACGCACTGCGTGTCCTGACAGACCTCGGTTTTAGCGCCGACGAGCGCCTGCGGCCAGCACTGACGTCGGTTGTTCAGAAGCAAATGGACGGTGGGCGTTGGCCGCTTGAGCGTGCATTTCAAGGCGCCGGCACGGAATGGGGAGAGCCAAATACTGCGAACCGGTGGGTCACGCTGAACGTGTTAAAGGTCCTGAAGCGAGTGTATGATTGAGGGTAGAGGAGGTGATCGGAAGCGGCAGACAAATGGCCCGGTGCTGCACGAGCAATGTTTACAAATCTGTCTTGGACATGAACGTTTTTGATTGAATAATCTTGTACTGAGGAGGACGCATGATCGACCGTATGATTGGAGCGGCCCGTCTAAACCCGAAAGTTTATGAAGAGGTAGAGGCTGACACCTCAGCAACGTTCCAGGCAGCCATGGTTGTCACCATTGCAGCCCTATTCGCCGGCGTTGGATCCGCCATTGGATTCATCATCTTCGATGCGAACACGCTCATCAACGTGCCAGGCGGCCCCGTTGGGATAATCGTCGCACGAATCCTGATAGCGCTGATTGGGTGGGGCGTATGGGCGCTCATCACTTATATCGTCGGAACAGCCATTTTCGAGGGCACTGCGGATTGGGGTGAGTTACTGCGGGCTCTGGGTTTCGCTCAAACACCCGGCCTGCTTAACTTTCTCTCGTTTATCCCCTGTTTGGGGGGGTTCATCTCTGCCCTCGTCGCCTTGTGGGTGCTCCTGGCTAGTCTGATAGGCGTTCGCCAGGCCCTGGACTTCTCCACCGGCAAGGCCGTGCTCACAGTTCTCATTGGGTGGGTGATTTACATCGTGCTAAACATTTTCGTGACCACGGGTACCGCCGGCATCCTCGGCCTGTTCGGCTAGCCGCAGATCGTCTAAGCAACTACTCAGACCTCCGAGGTCTCACAAGGCTCTCGAACCCCAGTGTTGTCACCCAAAACAGCGTTTTCTGGGCCTGCCAGGCTCCTGATGGAGACCTCGGAGGTCTGAGTAGATTGATGGCCGGCGCCGCTGTCATCGCCAGCCCCAGCGAGTGAAGTAGGCGTTGATAGTCTCCTCGTCGTAAATCTCCAGCATGGCTGAGCGCCAGCTCAGCCCCTCCTTTTTCTCGAAATGCCAGTAGTCGCTGGCAATCCAGTCATCTTTCCAGGAAAAGCCGTGGCCGTCGTTGGCGTCGATGCGTTCCCAACCGTACTCGGCCGCCAGGGCCGTGAAGTCCACATAGTAGCCGGCGGGCACCGGGAGCTGCCGGCCTCCCTCTTTGGCAGCTTCTGCGCTCAGAAAACGGGCAAAGAAATCCCATGGCGCCTGCTTCATCGGCTCGCCCATGCTGCCATCCTGCCGCGCGGTCCGCAGGTAGAGCCGCCAGTAGGTCTTGTCCGGGCGCCCAACTCTATCTTCCCGCACCACCACCAGCAGGTTCCGGCCCGATGGCGCTCGCAACTCCGTTCGTGTGTCAATGGCCCGGCCGGCCTTGTGCCAACTCCGATAAGAAGCGCCATCGTTCTGCGCGCTAATTGGCCGCCAAGCATCGCTGAGCACAGCCAGGAAGTCGTAGCCGGTCTCGTTTCGGACGCGCTCCCGCAAAGCGTTGAAGGAATCATCCACGCGGTCACTCAGTCGAGCGGACGGCGCATCGACCCCCGGCAGATACTTCAGATCGTAGGGTGGCGCTGTGCGCCCGACGGTCTCGGTGTACAGCGGAGGAGCCGGCCCTGGGTCCGGCTCACCGGCAAGCTCAACCGGGCCAGCGAACCAGTCCAGCCCGCCGATGGGTCCGCTGCTGAAGAGCGGCGATGCGGCCAACTCATCACCGCTTGAACTCGCAATAACCAGACCATAGCCGCGCCGGCTGGCATGAACGTACGCCACCCGCCGGCCATCCGGCGACCAGGCGTACCGGGACGAGTACACATCGCTGATGGGGGCTTCCGGTCGAACCACCGCCGGCACGCCAATCGTACCGCGCTGTTGACTCTCCAGACGAAACAGGCCCGGCCGCCCCTCCCGATCCGAAACGAACGACAACGCGTCGGCCGACAACCACACCGGGGCGTAGTCGTTGGCCGGGTCGTCGGTGATGTTACGCGGTGCTTCCTCCCCCGTTGGCGATGCGAGATATAGCTCCTGATTCCCGTCGCGCCAGGTTACGAAGGCGATGTGCCGGCCATCGGGGGACCAGGCCGGCCCGTAGTCGGGGGACGGGCTGGTGGTGATCGGCGTGATGGCGCCGTCGGACAGACGCAGCGTGAATATGTCCAGATCGCCCTCCCGCGTCGATTCAAACGCTATGTATTCGCCGTCGGGCGACCAGGCTGGCTGGCCGTCGTAGTGTGGATTGGTCGTGAGCCGGCGCTCCTGACCGCTGGCCACATCCAGCAAGTAGAGGTCCCAGTTCGCGGCGCGACGGGAGGCGAAGGCGATGCGCGCGCCGTTAGGTGACCAGGCCGGCGATCTATCGACGCCAGGGTGATCTGAAAGTCGGATAACCTGCCCGCCTGCCTGCATGTCGATGACGTAGATGTCCCGGTTTTGCTCGCGCAGCCAGTTAAAGGCCAGGACGCCGCCCCCGCCAATCGGCGTCGGTGTTGGAGAGGGGGTTGGGATGGTCGTAGGCGTCGATATTATGGCAGGCGTTGGGCTGAGCGGTCTTAGTGTCGCTGTAGGCGCCGGCAGTACAGTGGGCGAGACCGTTGACCTGGTATCCACCTGCACAACAGCCTCTGGCGTTGTTCCGAGCGAGGCCAGAGCCGACCACATCAATGTGATAAAGATAACGGCTGCCAGGATACCGAACATCCAGAAAATCACTCTTCGGGAACGCATAGGGCTATCCGCCGGACCCTAATCTGTGAGGAAACCGAACTTTGACGCGTCTTTGACGCAGGATTCACTCATCGCTGACGCTCGATGACTATTATAACGGACGTAAGTTGCCGATACCACGATGCATCGTATTGTAAGGAGTCAATCATCCATGCGGATCACTGCCTGCCAACACCGCGTAGCACATTCAAGCCAACCGGCGGCTCAATGGGAAAGTCTCTCACCCGTCGTTGGAAAAGGACGCTGCCTTTTGGGAGCCTCGCGTTCGATATTCACTATCTGCATTGTCATCGCTGGACTTGCGCTCTTCCTCCAGCCGGCATCGGCTGCACCCGAACACGAACCTGCCACCGCTGACGGGCAACATCGCGTGTATCTTGGATTAGTAGCCGCCGGCTCCGGCCTGGCCAACCGGGTCAGCACCACCAGCCCGAATCCGACGCTCAGTGTAACAGCCCGGGCCGGCCTGTCGTGCAGCGATGACGAAACAGTGCCTGTCAGAGGGGCGCGGGTTACAGTAATCACAGACGACTCGTCCCGCATCGCCATGACAGACGAAGCCGGCAATGTCCTATTCAGCGCCACGACAGATCCCACCGTGATCCAAATCGAATGGCCCATCGGATTCCTGCCGTGCCCGAACAGCCGGCCTTATGTTGAACTGCCGGCCGGCACAGGCGAAGTGGAGTTCGTTGCCGTCGCCGGCCCCTAGTCCTCGAGTTTTCGCACTCACAGTTTGCAAATCCCCGATCCACAGTGGATCGGGGATTCCTTGTGTCGCAACCTGCCGCAGATTATACTCAGCGACAGATGCGGGGTCAATTGGCTGGCCTGCTCCGAGGACATAGATGGCTGGATGGCTGGATGGCTTAATGGTGCTGCGCGAGCCAACAAGCCATCCAGCCATCTAGCCATCTAGCTATCCAGCATTTCCGCGCTTCATGACGCCCTTGCGAGCTTGTTGACCGCTCAGAGGGATCGAGCATCGATCACACGAATGCCGGCCCAGTCCGCAACGTACAGCAGATTGCCGTAGCCGAACAGGTTAAACACCTGAATGTCGGTCATCACCGGCGTCCAGGAGCCGGTGGCAAGGTCCACCTTGACGATCATGGCAGCACTGTGCAGGGACACGAACACCTTCCCCGCAGCGATGGCTACCCCGGAGGGCACGGAGCCATCGGGGAGGACGGCGGCGGGTTTAACATACTCCGGTTCCGGCTCACGACCAGCGTAGAAGTACGGGTGGCCGTGGTGCCGGCCCTGCAAGATTTCAGTGAGCTCTTCGCCGGCATTCTGTGGGTTGTCATCCGCCTTCTCTGGCGTGAAAGTCGGGTCGTTGTCCCCCGCAAAGACGCGGATGCGTCCACCGATGGAGCCGGCGGCCATGGACCATGGGTTGCGCACACCCCGCGCAAACTCCGAAACCTCCCCCGGCCGGTCTTCCTGCACCTCGTAGTTCTTAACCGTCTCCAGCCAGGACAGGGGAGCGAAGAGAATGCGCCCGGTCGGAAAGTCTTCGTAGTACGGTGGTTGAATCCCGCTGAAGTGCTGCGGCGCGTCGAAATTGGAGTCCAACCAGGAACCGACGGCAATCAGCACGCCATCTTCACCGTTTAGCCGGTACTTGACCAGCGCATGGTTGATGTGCATGTAGATCGTGCTGAGGTTGGGGAAGTGCAGCACCACTTCGGCGTCGTGCATCTGGTTGTCGTCCGGTACGCGGCGCAGGGAGCCGGCCTCGTTGAAGTAGATGAACCCGTTGTGGACGACGATGCCGCCGATGGCGTTGTAGGCAAAAGGCGTCAACTGAATCGGCTCACCATCCACCGGCTTTTTCCAGACCGCAGCTTCAGCGTGGAAGGGGTCGGCGATGCCCTGGGTGTTCTTGGGACCCCCGAAGTAGATGGCGCCGCTCTCGTCGCGGTACACGGCTGTCACCCGTTTGTCGGTGACAACCCAGTTCAGGCCGGCCGGCACAACCTCGACGGCTCCGGCCGGTGTGGCCGTGGCCGGCGGCGGGGGCGGAGGACTGACCTCGATCACGGGCAGACTCATCACATCCCCCTCGATCTCCGTGAAAGAGGCCGAGAGCCAGCCTGCTGCTTCCCCGGCGGGCATCTCCCCCCGCACCCAGGCGCCGGCCTCATCACGACCGTCGAGGGCGACCCGCGTACCTTCGGTGACAGTCCCCACACGGGGATATGCCACGCCCGGACCGGAGCGGACGTTTAGCAACTGGGCCGTGATGAGAGCGGAAACGCCCTGGGGGGTGGCCGGCGGGCTGGTGGGGACTGGCGTGTCGGTGGGAAGGGGCGTGTCGGTGGCCGGCGGGCTGGTCGGGGGCAGGGTGGCCGTGGGGGCCGGCGTGTCTGTCGGGGGCGGGGCCTCAGTAGCGACCTTCTGGGGGGTGGCCGGTGGGCTGGTCGGGGGTGGGGTATTTGTAGGGAGCAGCGTGTTCATTGGCGGGGGAGCGACGGTCGTTGCTTGAGTACAGCCAAATGTCGCCAACACCAACATCAACACGGCAGCCAACTGGAGGATACGGGCGGTGGTGTTCATTTCGAGACCTCCTTGCAATAGGCATTGCGCAACGTTGCAACGCGTCAGCTACCTCTATTAT
>JBHHXF010000014.1:0-19715 GCA_046756905.1 Anaerolineae bacterium
CGCCGCTATCCCAATCCCAGTTCTCGAATCGCATGTTCAGGGTCCGGTCGGCGATCCGGGAGACCAGTGGACTGGTGACCATCATGGTATCGTAGGTGATTGGCTCATCGGGTGCTGGCGGAGCGACTGGGCCGGCGCTGGCGACAGAAGAGATCAGGACGATGCAGAGAAGGATGCCAAGAGATTTTACTGCTTGTGAGTGAAACATAGCTGTGTCTCCTTGTCTGACTGATGCAGAATGACTTTTGACCGGTGCAGAGTGGTTACCGACCGGCACACAACAATTTCCGCGCCTCACTCACTAACGATGCAAACGTGCTCGAAGTTCTTTTATGGCCTGGAGCTAAATACCTAAGGAAGAATCACTGAAGCTGCCCCCGTACTAACCGCTGTCAATGATGGTGTCACTGTGGTGATCACTGAGGCTGTCCCCGTGGCAGTCGATGTCAACGACGGCGTCAGCGTCGGACTCACCGTGGCTGCCCCTGTCGTAACGGGTGTCAGCGACGGCGTCAACGTTGGGCTTGCCGTGGCTGTCCCCGTGATAGTCGGTGTGAGCGATAACGTGGGCGTCACAGTTGGGCGTGCCGGCGTTGATGAGACTGCTACGTGTTTCGCTGTCGGCGCTCTGGTGGATGTCGGCGTGCCTGTGGGACCCGGTGCATTGGTTGGCGCTATCGGTTGTACCACCACGCGGGTATTTGTTGGCCGGCCTGGCCTGGGCCCCTCTGGAGGCGTTTCGATTGCCGGCCCGGGGGTCTGCGCACTCCAGGTGGGCGTGACGCTGATCTCGCTCGATGTTGGAGTCCCCGGCTTTGTCGGCTCCAATGTCGGTGTTATCGGCGGCGTGGGTGTGGCCGGCTTCACCATGATCACATGATTGAGGTAGAAAACGGCAGCGATAGCAAGCAGGATCACACCCAGATAGATCGCCAATTTGATGTTTTCGGCCAGTTGGAGGTAGCATCCCTTGCGCGGCAAGGCTGGCAGATGAATCTCGACCTTATCACGACCGGCGATGTCTCGGGCTTCGATTTCACTGTCGCTGAAATCAATGCCGCCTGAGCGATCAGATGGTTCTGAGGGATGATCCATGGGATTCGCAGGTTGTGGTTCACGTCAATACTGCACTGCTTACGAGCTCACCCACATAGTCCACGCTCAGGGTCGTTCTTTATAATCAATGGCAAGAAAGATGTGCGAGGTGTGCCTCTTAGAGCGGTGACTCCTGCTGTCCCTGCGGCTGATGGGACCAGATGGAAGGTAACCAGTTCTTGGGCAGCCAGATAAATACAGTTGTCGGTGACTGAAATATCACTGGGGCTCGGGATATCAAAAGTACCTACTGCGATGGGCCGGGGCGGGACCGAAATGTCGAGCACTAATAGCCTATGACTGTCAGTGGACAGCCCACTCCATTCAACGAGAAACGCGAATTTATCGGCCACAAAGAGGTCGCGAGCGTCTTGGCTTTCGTAAAAACCTACAACTGTTGGTGATGTCGGGTTAGAGACATCTGCTACCCATATCCCTCGATCTTCCTCCTGGTCTAGACGCCTGCCGGCGAGTACGTAAGCGTAGTTGCCAGAGACATAAACCTTCTCAGGATACGCCGGCAGCCCGAAAGCGCCGACTGCTACGGGATCGCTGGGATCGGAGACGTCGATCACTCGGAATACCGCATGCTTGCCATCAGGGCCGGTGTAACCTTCGAGCGTGTCGGTCAGGTAGGCGTAATTGCCAGCAGCGTAAACATCCCCGACCCAGCCGGCTGTGAAGTAGGATCCCACCACCACCGGTGCAGCGGGATCGGAGACATTGATGATCCGCATAGCACCATCCCCGGTCACATAGGCGTATTGGCCGGCGACGTGGAGATTCAAAGCGGACACCTGGATGGCACCGATTTCCTCAGGTGCAGTGGGGTCAGATACATCAATGATTCGCAGATTAGAATCGTCCTCAAGTACAAAGGCATGATTGCCTGAAACGGAGAAGTCCCTAAGAGGAGAAGGTGTTGGCAGGTTGTAGGTTCCTAGATCCACTGGCGCTTTTGGATCAGAGACATCAAACACTCGCAGTGTCCTTATCACCACGGGTGCTTCTTGAGGGTATGGTCGATAATCTGTGTAGTAGCTCAGCGCGTACGCACGACGATTATCGGCATGGAGGCGGGTGGCCTGGTCACCGCCCATTCCCCAAGAAGGATACCAGGCTGGGTTGAAGTAGGTGCCTAACTCTGCCGGAAAGGGAGGGTCTGAGGTGTCAAGGACTCGCAAGGTGTCGTCGGACAGGACGTACAGACGGTTCCCTGCAACAACGAACGTTCCCAGCCACTCAGATACGCTGTAGGATCCAACTTCTTGCGGTATGTTTGGATCCGAGACATCAAGGATCCGTATGTTGCCAGTCACCCATGCTTCGTCCTCCTGCCTGGGATCGCTCACATAGGCGTAGGGACCGATGATGTAGATGTGGCGGGCGTTCGTCATATCGTAGGTGGTTACCGCTTCTGGCGTAGTTGGATCGGATACATCGATGATGTATATGCCCTGTGCGCCGGCCGTCACGTACGCGTAGCTCCCGGCCACGAAAAGGTCATTGACGACATTCAACGAGTCGGGCATCTCCAGATGTCCTACCTCCATTGGCCTGGCTGGATCTGAAACGTCAATCACCCGCAGGTTGTTGGCGTGGTCGATAGCATAAGCGTGGTTGCCAGCGACGTAAACAAGGTCGAGTCCGTGATTCTCATATTTCAATTCACCCACCACCACTGGATCAACAGGGTCTGAGACATTTCTTATCTCCAGACCGCCAGTGAAACCAGCGACACAGAAGCCGGGGGGATCGGGGGGAGACTCCTTACACCTTCTCCATCCTGCATACATGTAATTGCCGACCACTGGGCCAATCGGGCCGAGAAAGCGGTCAACCCCATAAGGCTCGCTGGGATCGGTCACATCGACAATCCACGAATCTACGTAGAGGTATTGGCCGATGGCATTAATATTCCGGATTGGATTCTGTGGCATCCTTAGCTCTCCTATACGCACCGGATCGACTGGATCCGAGATGTCCAGCACGATCAGCCAACCCCCCTTACTCACATAGGCGTAGTTCCCTTGGACCTCTACATCACCGAATGGTGCTCCGCCAATTAGGCTAAGGAGTTCCACATTGTATGTCGTGGTAGCAACCTGCTTCGACTGCTGAGGAATACTCGATCTCCGTGTTGGACCGCCAACGTCTGTTTCCTCGGTGATCGCCTGTCCGAGTCCAAGGGTTAGGATGAGCGCACCAAGAACGTACACACTGATTAGATATGTTCTCATTTGCCACCCCGCTCGTTTGACGTTTGTTTCATTAATGGGTGTGACCGGAATGTATTGGGTAGGGTAGGGACGCAGCGCCCCTACGCCCCTACGCTGTCAACGGACTGGCCTGGGGGACGGTCCGTTGACGGCGCTCGCAGCGCGGGATTGCCTGGGTCCTCAGGTCCCAGGCCAGGGGTCAATGGTGCCGGCAGATGGATGACCGGTCGATCATCCTCTATTTTACGCCATTCGCTCCCTTTTGTCCACTCCTCCATGATTGTACAGTAACAGGATTGCCTTCGGCGAGGCGGATTAGCGGATCTGTGTTCCGTTAATCCGTTCCCCTATCTGCTGGCAGCCTCGCCGGCCCACCACCAACTGATTGCCCCCCAGCTCGAAGGACCTGTAAAGCACAACCTGGAAGCCATACGCCGCCAACAGTGCCTCCAGTTGCCGGCGGTCGTAGGCGTGCTTGTGCTCCGCAGCGGCGTGGGGGTGAAACAGCCCCACGCGCGCACCCAGCCGGTGGAGACGTTCGCCCCACGGTGTGGGGGTGGTGATCACCAGCCGGCCTCCGGGGCGCAGATGGCCGGCTACCTGTCCCAGCAGCCGGCCTGGGTTGGCCAGGTGTTCGATGATAGCTATCATCAGCACGGTATCGAAGTGTTGCCCATTGACGGGCAGAGGTTCCCAATCCACGTCGCACAGGTGGAACTCGTACTGTGGAAACTGCTCTCGCTGGCGGGCGACCAGGATCGGATGGTAGTCGATCCCGACATAGTGCTGGACAGACCCCAGGGGTAGAGCCGTTGCTGCGTTACCGCAACCGATGTCCAGAACTGCTCCTCGCAAGAACGGCTCGACCATGGCATAGCGCCGGCGCCGAAGGTAGTTGGTCAGTAGTGGCATGGGGTTCGTGCTCGCTTCTGATTCCTCAATGAAGCCGACGGCATGAAACGTGAAACGTAAAACGTGAAGATTGTAATACCAACAAGCCCTCACGTTTCACGCATCACGTTTCACGTCCCTGTTCTGATTGACACTTCCTGTAGAGTCATGTTACAATCGAACTTGTGATGTCACGCGCTTATGATTGTCTCCCCATAGCCCTATTGATGCAAACGGCGTCGGAATCCTTTTATGGTTCGGAGCCGGTGCGATGAGCCGGCGCACTGACCAGGAATGGCTGTCGGACCTGCGGGCGGCCGGCGAGGTGCAACGGCGAGCCTTTGCCGACCTGGGCCGCTATCTCTATCACGTCGTCTTCAACTACCTGCGTCAACGGCAGGCCGGCGTAGTTCGACTCCAGCAGTTGGACGCGGCCGAGCTGGAGGAGTTGGCACGCGGGTTCGCCCAGGATGCCCTGCAGGCCGTCTGGGAGAAGCTGTCAACGTACGAGGGACGGGGCAAACTGACCTCGTGGGCGGCCACTATCGCGGTTCGCACGGCGGCCTACGAGATCCGGAAGCCCTACTGGCGCGAGCCTCGAATGTCCTTGCCACCGGCTCACAACCCGGACGCAAACCCCGAGGAGTGGGGCGGCCCCAACCGCGAATGGCAAGCGACCACAGACCTCTCGCCGGACGCTCGGCTGCAAACGGCGGAAATCCTGGACCTCATCGAGACCACACTCCAACATGACCTGAGCGAGCGTCAGCGGTTGGCCTTCGTAGCTCAATTCATCGAGGACCGCACCAGCGATGAAATCGCCGAGGAACTGGGTGTGAGCCGCAATGCGGTCTACATGCTGATCTTCGAGGCGCGCAAGAAGATCAAGCGCCGGCTGATCGAGGCCAGCCATGCGCCGGAGGATGTGTTGGAGGTGTTTCGGGAATAGTGAAAAGAAATGAAGTTGGTGGAGCATCTGTATGGTGAATTGCGTACTGCGTACTGCGTATTTCGTGACCTTGCCATGATCCTGACCAGATACGCAATACGCAATACGCAATACGTGATAGGACAACAACCATGAACACACAACAACTCCAGCGCATCTTGACGGCGCTGTCACTCACAGAGGACGACGAACTAACCTGCGCCGGCCTGGATGAAGACCGCCTGGCAGCGTATGCCGGCCTGGAACTGGCCGGCGACGACCCGGCGGTACGCATTATGGATGTGTACCGCCACCTGGCGCTGTGCCCCGACTGCCGGCAGGACTACCAGAACGTTCTGGCGACGCTGCGTCTGGAGCACGCGGGCGAGTGGCTCGAGCCCGGCTCTGAACCGGTGTTCGACCTGTCCTTCCTGCCACGCGAGCCGGCCTCCTGGTCACGGGTGGCGCATCGGGCGCGGCGGTTCGCCACAGAAATTCCCGTGCTGATGTTGCGAGAACTTGACCGGCTGGGCGAGTTGCCGGCCGGCTTGCAACTCAGCCCGGCGGCCGCGTCCTCCCGGCTGCGCGGACCGGAGGCAGACACCCCCATCGTGGCTTTCCGCTTGACGGATGCCGATGAGCGGTTCGCTGTAGACCTGCGCTTCCGGCGTGCCGGCGAGCAGGTGGTGTGGATCGACGTGCGGCCGCTGGATGCCCGGTCCGACGAGCTGCTGCCTGGTGCGATAGTCAGTCTGCACGAGGGGGATGGCCGGCTGCTGGAGATGCGCACCGTGCCGGCTGCCGGCGCGGTCCAGCTTCGAGACGTTCCGATCAATCGAGCGTTCTTGCTTCGGGTCGAGCATGGCTCGGATACGTGGGAGATTCCTTTCAGCCTTTAGACGGACGCGTCGAGTGAAGAAGCAGCGGACTAAGCAGTCGTCTACTAGGAACAACTTCCACTATTGCTCCGGCTGGATCCCTTCGTCAGACTCAGGGCAAGTGCCAAATCCAGCCGCCATCTCGCCGGATTTGGCAATCCGGCGAGAGCAGAAACCACGAAGTTATCTACGGACAAGTCCTGAACTTATAGGAGCCCTTGCCCTCAGGTGGAATCCATGCTAAACTTGTTTCTGAGAGGGTATCCCGCTCTGTTTCGGTCCCGGGCCGGGCTGTGAGTGAGATGGCGAGGTGTTTTTCATGGATCTGGAAGCATATTTTGAGTTTCTGAGTCCAGATGATATTCGCATCAAAGGACATCGGATCGGTATTGATGATGTCCTCTATTACTACCTGGAAGGTTACGCCCCGGAAGAAATCGTCGCCCGGTTCCCTACCCTGAGCCTGGAAGAGGTCTATGCTACCATCACTTACTACCTCCACAATCGTGATGAGGTGGATGCCTATCTCACCCGGCTGGCGGCCTGGCGAGAGCAGCGTTACCGGGAGTGGGCTGCCAATCCGCCGCCGGTGGCCCAGCGCCTGCGGGATGTGAAAGCCCAACGCCAACGGGAACACGCTCTTGGCTCATGAAAGTCCGCTTCCTGTTGGATGAGAACCAGCCACCCCGACTGAAAACAGCGCTTCTGCGTCTGGACCCGGCAATTGACGTGCTCCGAGTTGGGGAGCTGGGAGCACCTCCCCTGGGCACACTGGACCCTGACCTGTTGCGTCATCTGGAAGTAATGCAGCGCACGTTGGTCACGTCGAACCGGGCCAGCCTGCCGGCCCACATTGAAGCTCACTGGGCCGCTGGTGGTCACCTTTGGGGCATTTTCTGGGTACGGCCTGGTGTATGGTCAGTCGGCCGGCTGGCGCAAGAGTTGTATCTGATCTGGGAAGCTAGCGAGGCCGAGGAGTGGGTGGACCGCGTGGACTGGATTCCGCTGTAATCTCACGCCCGGCTGTGCTCTACATCTTCCAGGCCGGCGACACCTACACCGTCAGTCTGGAGACCCCCACCGAGAGCCCGTCGGTCCTGGCCGGCGCTGTCTCCGTTTCGGCCGAAGACCGCCAGGATGTCCTCACGGCCCTCGCTCGCGTAGTGGGAGCAGGGACTCCGCCCGGGTCCTTCGAGCCGACTGCGTTGCCGTCGGTGGGCCGGCTGATGTACGGTCTTTTCCTGCCCCGCTCCATCCAGGATTTCCTGCGCTCCTGGGATGGCCCGCTGATTATCTCGACCAACGATCCGGCCATCCCCTGGGAATTGCTCCACGACGGTCGAGCTTTTATGGGCATCGAGCACGCCGTAGGCCGCCGGCTCATCTCGGGGCGAACACCAGCGTCGAGGGCTAGCCCCAGGCGCGAGCGCCCGTCTTTCCTGTTCGTCGCTGATCCACGGGGCGATCTGGAGGACGCGGCCGAGGAGGCCCGGCAACTGGTGGCGAATCTGAGCCGGCGCGGTTTCGCGTGCGATCTCCTCCTGGCCGAGCGTGCCTCCTACCTTAGTGTACAGGAAGCGTTAGGCACAGGGCATTACGATGTCATCCACTACGCCGGCCACGCCCGCTTCGGCAAGGACGATGGCGAGGAGAGCGCGCTGGAACTGGCTCAGGGTCGGGTGTTGCCGGCCAGCCAGATTGAGCGGGTGCTGAGGGGAACCCCGCTGGTGTTCCTCAACGCCTGCGCCTCCGCGAAGGCCGAACTGCAAGACACTGCACCGCGGCCGCTGACCTATCTGGGTGAGGCTGCCGAAAGCCTGGCGGCGGCATTCATCTTTGGGGGCGCGCAGGGGTTCATCGGGGCGCTGTGGCCGGTGCTCGACGCCGGCTCACGACGGTTTGCCGCGTTCTTCTACGACCGGGTGCTGGCCGGCGATCCCGTAGGCGAAGCGCTGCGCGCAACGCGCCACCGCCTCCACCAGGAGCGACCGGGTGACCCCACGTGGGCATCTTTCGTCCTGTACGGCGACCCCACGTATCGACTCTGGGCGGGACCGGCTACGGCCGATCCGAAGAAGAGGATCACTCCGGCTGTGTCGGCCAGGCCGGTCGGCACAGTGCGGCGCGCCTCTCCACCCCGGGTTAGCCGGGCCGTGACGAGTCGGCCCCAGATGCCCGCTCAGCCGCGCGATGGCCAGCTACGTCTGGTAGCAGGGATCTTCGTGCTCCTGATCGTGGCCAGCTTGCTGGGGGCCATCGGATGGTTGGCCTACGGCCGCATATCCGAAACGTCGCAGCAGCCGGCGGTGACTCCTGTCGCGTTGGCGGCTGCGGTCAGGACGGCCACAGCGACAGCACCTGTCACGCCTACAACTGGCGTGCATCCAACCACCACACGCCAACCGCCCACATCCACACCGACCCGGAGACCGACTGAGTCTCCGACGCCTGAACCGACGGCGACCAGAGCTGAAATTGCGCTGGTAGCGAGAGGCCGGCTTGCGTTCGTCTCGAAGGTCTCGCCGGAGAAGAGCACGCTGTATGTGATGCAGGCCGATGGTTCGGCGCTTCAAGCGCTGGGCCTGGGGGTCGATCCGGACTGGTCGCCGGCCGGCGACCGGATTGCCTTTGCCGGCCTGTTGGAGGACGAGCCGGGCATCCACCTGATCAACCAGGACGGCAGCGGGCGCACACGACTGACCGACGCCAGCGATTGGCAGCCGACGTGGTCACCCGATGGAAAGCATCTCGCGTTCATGTCCCTCCGCGACGGCAACCGCGAGATTTACGTGGTGAACACCGACGGCAGCGGCTTGCGGCGGGTTAGCAACAACCCATGGCAGGACAAACATCCGTCGTGGTCGCCGGCTGGCGACCGGATTGCTTTCATTTCCAACCGTTCCGGGCGATGGCAGGTGTGGGGCATGAATGCGGACGGGGGCCGGCAGACCCGTCTCACCGACAATGACTACGACAACTTCCGGCCGGTGTGGTCGCCCGATGGCCGGCAGATTGCCTACGGCGTGTGGACTGGCATCCGAAATGAGATTTGGGTGATGGACGCCGACGGCAGCAACCCACAGATGGTGACGGCGAATGCGGTCTACAAGCAGGAATTCGCGGGCTACGGCCTGGCGTGGTCGCCCAACCGCTTCATCTCCTTCGTCTCGAACCGGGCCGGCCAGCCCCAAGTGTATGCGATGAACCCCGACGGGAGCGGGCAGACGGCGGTAACGGACATGCCGGCCGGCGCTTTCAGTCCCGCTTGGGCGCCCAGGTAACTTGGGGGTAGACGTGTAAGGTGGCCGGCGGGTAGTCGAAGGTCAATCGTCGGGTGAACGTCGCCGGTTTAGTGTATACTGATCGGGACACGACATAAGGATACACCTGCCCATCCACCGAAAGGAGGATAGTATGCCTGCTGCTCGTCGTCCACTTATTCTTGTGGCTCTGTTCCTGATGTTGGCTGCTGGTCTTGGCCGGCTGTCCATCGCTCAGGCCGATCCCCCTGGCCCGCCCATCTATTCCATCCCGTCCGACACGACGTTCGGCACAGACCCCGACACCATCACGGCGCCACCCACTGACTTCAATGATCTTTGGAATCTGCGTAAGATTGGGCTGCCGTGTGATCCGCCATACGACGATCCGACTTCGGTAAAGAAGTCGGGCGTGGTTGTGGCTGTTGTCGATACAGGCGTGGATTCGGCACACCCGCTCTTCGCCGGCAGGCTCGTGGCCGGCTACGACTTTGTCAATGATGACCCCGATCCGTTCGATGATCAGGGGCACGGCACGCACGTCGCCGGCATCGTCTTGATGGTCGCGCCGGCGGTGAAGATCATGCCGGTCAAGGCATTAAGTGCGACGGGGGCTGGCGCAAGTAGTTGGATTGCCAGCGCCATCATCTGGGCCACCGACCAGGGTGCAGATGTGATTAACCTGAGCCTGGGTGGACCGTATTCATCTGGCCGCATTCGCGATGCGGTTGAGTATGCGGGGTCCCATGGGGTGGTTCTGCCGGCGGCTGCGGGCCATGACAACACCTCCAACCCTACGTACCCAGCCGCTTACCCTCAGACTATGGCGGTTAGTTCGACTACCCAGCGCGATGAGCGCGCTGCATTCAGCAATTATGGGGCATATGTTTCTGTTGCTGCGCCGGGCATTAGTATCCTAGGCCCAGTGCCTGGTGGGGGTTACCAGGCCTGGAGCGGAACGTCGCAGGCCGCGCCACATGTTTCTGCTCTAGCCGGCTTGGTCAAGGCGTACTATCCTGCCATGACTGGCCAACAAATTCGCGATGCTATCGATCAAGGCGCGGATGATTTAGGTAGACCGGGCTGGGATCCGATTTTCGGGTATGGTCGAATCAACGTTTGTCGAACTCTGGAGCTGGCCCGCTCGATGTGGCTCCCACCGGTGTCAGCAACAATCATTCCGTTGTTCACACCTACCGTCCCCACAGAGTGAGCATGATGCCAGCAGGTCGGAATCGCGACGAATGGAGCAGACATAGGAGGTTTTGATGGAGGGTTACACGCCGTTGAGCTGAATCCAAAAACAAGCGGGCACCGCCATCCGGCGCCCGCTTGTCGCTCGCGTGGTGTTGCTGCGTGATCATATCATCTTAGCATCCGTTGCCGGCCTCACCGCAAGAGCACCCACTTTTTGGTCTTTGACCGGCCATCTTTGCCCACCATTTTTTCAGCCAGTTCTGGGTCTACCTCTTGAAGCTCGTCGAGTGAGAGCTCCAATTCTTCTACATCGCCCGATCCATTCGCCACTAGCCATCGGAAAAATAGACGCTGGTGGTCGCGGGGTGATATGGTGGACTCATCTGTCTCTCGAGCCATGTTATTCATCCTCACTGCCGTTGTACTCAACGGCTGAGAGAACCTTTTTACCCATCGGGTGTAGGCTCTCAATGTTCTACTCTCTATGACGTTTTGACGCAGTGGGACAGGCTTCTGTTACTTCCGGAGAAGGACAGGTGGGGCAGGCAAGCAGGTATGTTCTCCGTGGCTGTTCTTGTTAACGGGGCGGAATGCCGTGCGTTACGCACCGGCGCTACTCAACGGCCGCGGACGGCTCCTGTTTTTCCAGCCGGCGCCGAGGCGGCACGGGTGGTGTGTACTCCAGGTCGTCACGCTCTACGCGTCCGTAGAGGATACAGCCTGGCACACCTGGGTCGCAGTCGCACTTGATTCGTTTACAGTAGAAGTTGTGTTCGTATGGGCAGTAGCCCCAGCCGGCCATTGGCGCACGCTCCTTTTGCACTCCCGTGCTCGACATTAGTTTACAACAAACCGGCCGGAAATGCAAGCTGCTCTGGACTGGTGTGCCGGCTGTCGAAGAAATGCATTTGACCGATCCATGATTTCAGGGTACAATAAGCCTGTAAAGGACCGGACCGTTCGGCTGTTCGAAGTGGGTCTTCGATTTTGAGCCGCCTGACCTTCTGGGTCGGGCGGCGTGCTTTTGGCAATCGTCCCCCCCTTGCGAAGCGCCGAGGACAAGTGTGGCTGGCAAAGATCCAGCCGAAGGAGTGTTCATGGGTAAGAAACTGTATGTGGGGAATCTGTCATACGACACGCGTGAAGATCAACTGCGCGAGTTGTTTGGGCAGGCGGGGACGGTAGAGTCGGTGGTCATTATCACGGACCGCGACACAGGCCGCTCGAAGGGCTTCGGCTTCGTCGAGATGAGCTCAGATGCCGAGGCGCAGGATGCGATCAATCGGTTTAACGGTCAGGCGCTGGAAGGCCGGGACCTCACGGTCGATGAGGCGAGGCCCCCGCGCGACCGGGGCGGCGGTGGCCGCGGCGGTCGTGGTGGTGGTCGTGGCGGTGGCCGTGGTCGCGGTGGCCGTGGCCGTGGCGGTGGGCGGCGCTACTAGCAGCCGATCCGATGCCGTACGAAGATCGACTAAGAACAACGCCTTGGAGCCGATGATAGGCTCCGGGCGTTTTCTTTTCCCCGCGCGTTTACTGGCCCGTCCTTGCTGGCTGTCGCCGGAGTAAGGGGCTCCGGCCGCTCCTCTGGTGAGTGTTCATAACAGCGGGGAGCACATCGACGTTGACGAATTGCCGGCTTCGATGTTATAATCATGGCATTATGCCGTTTCCGTATCGTTTCTGTGCCATGTGTAGTGCGGCTCTGGCTCTACCCGGAGAGGGTTGTGTCGAGCAAGTTTGTCTGAAGTGTGGGACTGCCTTCTATAACAACGCCAAGCCATGTGCCGGTGCTTTCGTCGTTCGCAATGGCCAGGTGATGCTCGTTCGTCGGGGGATTGAACCCTACAAGCACTACTGGGACATTCCCGGTGGGTTCCTGTCGCCCGACGAACATCCAGAAACCGGCGCTGCCCGTGAGGTGCGTGAGGAAACGGGGCTCAACATTCGCATCACGAATCTGGTTGGCATTTTCGTGGATACTTATGGCGAGGGTTCTTCTGAGTACACCCTCAACATCTACTACCGAGCTGAGGTTGTCGATGGAGTACCCGAACCACGCTCTGATGCGGTAGAGATCGGTTGGTTCGACTGGAACAGGCTGCCCGAGAAGATCGCATTTGACCACGCTCGGTCAGCCCTACAACAATGGGCAGCCATTGAGCAGGGAGGACATAGCACATGATGAAAAAAATCAAGCGCGCGATGAAACTGGCCTTTATCGGCGCGTTGGGTTACGTCGTTATTCAGCGCATCAAGGAGCGGGAAAACGGCCAGTTTCCAATCGGCAGTTTATCTGAAGAAGAGCCGGCTGTGACGGCAACCGATGCCGGGTATGAAATCGATGAGAGTAAACTGGGTGGTGATGTCAGCCAGGACTTGCTCGACATCCTGGTTTGCCCGGACGACAAGCAGGAGCTGGAATACATCGATGGAAAGTGGTTGGTCTGTCACACGTGTGGCCGGCAATATCCAATCGTCGATGGCATCCCGGTCATGCTGATCGAGGTTGGCGACAAGTATCGGGAAGACAGCTTAGTCGTAGCCGCAGCCGCTGCCGGTTGAACCGACCGGGGCTGGCTACCGCAAACTACGCGTATACAAGAGGCCGCCGCCGGTCGTTACGACGACCCGTGGCGGTCTCTTTCGTCATTGTCAGATTACAAGGGGGCAAACAACACTGACTGGAAAAGCCCGTGTCGCAATCATCGGGGTGGGGAACTGCGCATCCGCTCTGGTTCAGGGTGTGGAGTACTACTCAATTTGCTGATGTACCTCATCTGGGTGTGCCCGTGAGCCGAGGGATGACGCATGATGGACTTGGCAAGTATCTCAAGCAGCGGATCACCAAGTCGCCTGGCCCGACCTCGGCCAGCAAGGACATCTTGCAGGATACGGGGACGGATAATGTGTACATCGGTCCGAGTGACTACGTGCCCTGGTTGACCGACCGCAAGTGGGCCTACATACGGTTGGAGGGGCGCTCCTTCGGCGATGTACCACTGAACATCGAGCTGAAGCTGGAGGTCTGGGACTCTCCAAACTCAGCCGGCGTGGTCATTGATGCTGTGCGCCTGTGCAAGATTGCCATGGATCGCGGCATCAGTGGCACCCTGGAAGGACCATCGGCGTATCTGATGAAGTCGCCACCCGTTCAACATCCCGACGATGCGGCGCGCGAGATGACTGAAGCGTTCATTCAAGGTGCACCGGTATTGGCCGGCGTCCACAGCGACGGTTCTGCTACGCCGGCAGATGGCTGATGGTTCTGGGCCATGGTGACGCAAACCTTTCGCCTGGCCCTTCCGGCTGTGCTATAATTCGGCGGGTAATTCTGCCACTAGCGGCCGATTTGGAAATGTCATGACTCTCGTAGATCACCCTTATGCCCAGCCCATTAGCACCACTGTTGGTCTTTTAGAGACTGACTTAGGTCAAGGTCTCTCCGCCGAGGAGGTTGCCGGTCGCATCGCGCGGTATGGCGCGAACGAGCTGAGAGAAGCTCCCCGGCCAGGTGTGCTGGCGATGTTGTGGGAGCAGTTCGACGATTTTGTTGTCTGGATGCTCATCGTCGCCGCCGGCATTTCCGCGCTCATCGGGTACTTTCAGGCCGAGGGCTACACTGACGCTATTGCCATCATCGCCATCGTCATCCTGAATGCGGTGATGGGGCTGATGCAGGAGCGGCGAGCCGAAAATGCGCTGCGTGCCCTGAAGAAGATGGCGGCGCCCGATGCTCGAGTGGTGCGTGATGGGCGTGTCAAGATCATTCCGTCGCGCGCAGTTGTGCCCGGTGACCTCGTGATCCTGGAGACGGGCAACTATGTGCCGGCAGATGTGCGATTGGTCGAAACCGTCAACCTGAAAATTGAAGAAGCCTCATTGACGGGTGAGTCCATGCCCGTTGCCAAACATGCCGATGTCACCCTGGACTCTGAAGCCGAGCTGGGCGACCGCGTCAATATGGCGTTTGCCGGCACAGTCATCGCCTATGGCCGTGGACGCGGTGTGGTGGTCAATACCGGTATGTCCACCCAAATCGGACGGATCGCCGAAATGATCCAGACGTATGAGGAGGAGGAGACGCCGCTCCAGCGCCGGCTCAACCATCTGGGTCGTGTGCTCGGCTACGCCACGCTCCTCATCTGCGGGATTGTGTTCGGCGTGAGCGTGGTGCGCGATACGACGGCGGGTACATTGCTGACCACCCCGCTGGTCTACCTGGCGACGTACGAGAAGCATCTCCTGGAGCTGTTCATGGTGGCAGTGAGTCTGGCTATCGCTGCTGTGCCGGAAGGTCTGCCGGCCGTCGTCACTATCACCCTGGCTCTGGGCATGCAGCGCATGATCGAGCAGAACGCGCTGATCCGCCGGCTGCCGGCGGTCGAAACACTCGGCAGTGCAACCACAATCTGCTCGGACAAAACGGGTACGCTAACTCAGAACGAGATGATGGTGGTTCAGGTGGAGTTGGCAGGGAGAACAGTGCAGGTAGAAGGCGAAGGTTATCAACCTTCGGGGACGTTCAATCGGAATGGGCAAGACGTCAAACCGCACGAAGACGAGGACTTGCAGATGCTCTTGCAGGCCGGCTTGCTCGCCAGCGACGCCCTCTTGGACCAGGCTGAAGACGGCCGTGGCTGGGATATTGCCGGCGACCCGACGGAAGGCGCGCTGGTTGCCCTGGCAGCGAAGGCGGGCTACCTCCGAGATGAGCTGGAAGCCAGCCAGCCCAGAGTCGCCGAGATTCCATTCGATTCAGAACGCAAGCGCATGACAACCGTGCACGACGTCCGCAATCTCCACGTGTCCGCAAATGGCCAGTCTCCGTACATCGCCTACGTGAAAGGTGCTCCCGACATCGTTGTGGGTCTAGCCAATCACTATCAGGATCAGGGCGCGCAGGTGCCCATGACAGATGACATTCGTGAGCGGATCGCCCGCGCCAACGAGCAGATGGCCGGCCAGGCCCTGCGCATCCTGGCTGTCGCATATAGGCCGCTGGATGAGCTTCCCGACGATCCGACGCCTGAGGATGTGGAGAAGGACTTAATTTTCCTGGGAATGGTGGGTATGCGAGACCCCGTGCGGCTCGAGGTGGGGCCGGCCATCGAGAAGGCGCGGCGGGCCGGTGTTAGGACGGTCATGATAACAGGCGATTATAAGGATACCGCAGTGGCGGTGGCCCGAGAGCTGGGTTTGCTGAGGCGGGGATCAAAGGTCTTGACAGGCAAGGACCTGCACGCTATGACCGACGATCGCCTAACGCAACTGGCCGATGAGACGGATGTCTATGCACGCGTGTCGCCTGAGCACAAAGTGCGGATTGTTGAAGCGTTGCAGCGGCGGGGGGCGATTGTTGCCATGACCGGCGATGGCGTCAACGATGCGCCGGCTCTCAAACGGTCCCACATCGGCGTCGCCATGGGGGTCACAGGCACGGACGTCGCCCGCGAGACGGCCGACATGGTGCTTACCGACGACAACTACGCCTCGATTGTCTCGGCTATCGAGGAAGGGCGCGTCATCTACGACAACATCCGCAAGTTCGTCTTTTACCTGTTGAGCTGCAACGTCGGTGAGATCCTGATCATTTTTATCGCGATCCTGGCCGGCCTGCCGTCGCCGCTGCAGCCGATTCACTTGCTGTGGTTAAACCTGGTGACGGATGGCCTGCCGGCGCTGGCCTTGGGGCTGGAAAAGGGCGAGCCGGACATCATGGAGCGGCCGCCACGACCACCAGAGCAGCCGATCCTTACACGAGATTTGTGGTCGCTCATTGGCGTGCAGTCGGTAATCGAAACTGTCGTCACGCTGGCAGCGTTCGTGTGGGCTTTGCGCGCATCCGGGAATGATCTGGTGTTTGCGCGCACCATGGCGTTCACCACCCTCATCATGGCGGAACTGGCTCGGGCCTACACGTCGCGCTCCGAGCGGTACAGCGTGCGCGCGATCGGTCCGTTCACGAATCTGTGGATGCTCGGGGCGACGGTTTCCTCGTTTGTGCTCTTGATCGCGGTGCTGTATATCCCGTTCTTGCAGCCGGTATTTAACACAACCCCTCTGCATTTGGAGGCCTGGGGCGTGGTGGCTTTTCTAATGCTGATGCCGGCCATAGGGGCTGAGCTGGCCAAGTTCTGGATGCGTGGCCGGCCCCCGGGCGGCGGCGAGGGCAAGGAGTTCGTAGTGAGTCACGCAGGTTCGTAGTAAGCCACGCAGCGGAGCGGAGTGGCGTTGAGACGGCACTCCACTTCGCTGCGTGCCTTACTACGAACTTGCGTATGATGGGTGAAGAGGATATGGCACTTTCATGGGAAGAGGTATCTCACATCGCAGAACTGGCCAAGCTGGGGCTAACCAGACACGAGATGGAGCAGTATCGTGAGCAACTCTCGGCGATTCTGGACTACGCCGCGATGCTCCAGCAGTTGGACACGGCCGCCATCCCACCAACAGCGTCAGTGCTCGATCTGCAGAATGTGATGCGCGCCGACGAAGTCCGCCCGTCGATGCCTCGGGAGGATGTGCTGGCGAATGCGCCGGATTCGGAGGCCGGCCAGTTTAGGGTGAAGGCCGTGTTGGAGTAGAGGGGAAGTACTGCGTACTACGTATTGCGTACTGCGTATAGCGAAATGTGAGGCTGACAGTATGGGAGCCGAATCGACCGCTCATGACGACGCAGCCGGCCAGCAGATACAGGTTGCGGTTACGATCAATCAAGCGGATATCAGCCAGACACTGTCCGTTGACCCATGGAGCAACTGCCCGTCAGAAACAGCAAGGGAAGAAGGGCTGTTCTGCAACGATTGTCGATTCTGGGGCGGCGAAGTAGAAGCGATCGACTGGCACGAGTTCAGTCTATGCTTGTTTGACAGTGGACATTGATCGTCCGCAGTCAATGCTGCGCTCATGCCGAATGCAAAGCATCTCCGCGAAGACGACGCAATACGCAATACGCAGTACGCAGTACGTAATACGTTTTCTGGAGCGATCTCACTTGCAAGAACTACACAAACTGACTGTCCACGAAGCCCACGAACTGCTCCGCGCCGGCCAGATCACGTCGGTCGAGCTGACCGAGGCGTTGTTGGATCGCATCGCGGCGGCGGACAACGCGGTGAAAGCGTATCTCACGCTGACGCCGGAGCTGGCGTTGGAGCAGGCGCGGGCGGCTGACGCCCACCGGCAGGCCTGTCCTGAGCTCCGTCGAAGGGCTGGTGAGGACAACCCTTTGTTGGGCGTGCCTGTGGCCGTGAAGGACTTGCTCATCACCGAAGGCGTCCCGACGACCGCCGGCTCCCGCATTCTGGAGGGGTTCCTCTCGCCGTACAACGGGACGGTCGTGGAGAAGCTGTACGCTGCCGGCGCGGTCCTGTTGGGCAAGACCAACCTGGACGAGTTCGCCATGGGCTCATCCACCGAGAACTCGGCCTTCTGCGCGACGCGCAATCCGTGGGACCTGGATCGGGTGCCGGGCGGTTCCAGTGGTGGGAGCGCCGCCGCCATCGCCGCCGATGAGGCGATCTTCGCGCTGGGCACGGACACGGGTGGCAGCATTCGGCAGCCGGCCTCGCTGTGCGGCGTCGTCGGGCTGAAGCCGACTTACGGTCGTGTCTCACGCTATGGCGTCATTGCCTTCGCGTCCTCGCTGGACCAGATCGGAGCCATCACCAAGACGGTGCGGGACGCGGCGCTGGTGCTGAATGGAATCGCCGGCTATGACCCGTGCGATTCCACCTCCGTCAACCGCCCGGTACCGGACTACGCCGCTGAGTTGAACGGCGAAATCCGGGGGATGCGACTGGCCGTTCCTCGGGAGTATTTCGTTGAGGGGATGGAGGCCGGCGTGGAATCGGCCGTGCGGGCGGCGCTGGACACCCTGGTGGATCTGGGGGCGGAGGTGCGCGAGGTCAGCCTGCCGCACACGGAGTACGCCCTGCCGACCTACTACCTGATCGCGCCGGCTGAGGCGTCGGCGAACCTGGCGCGTTACGACGGCGTCAGGTTCGGGCTGTCGGTGCCGGCGGACGAGATGTGGGAGGGCTTCCGGCAGACCCGTGGACAGGGGTTCGGCCCGGAGGTCAAGCGCCGGATCATGCTGGGAACTTATGCGCTGTCAGCCGGCTACTACGACGCCTACTACAAGAAGGCGCAGCAGGTACGAACCCTGATTCAGCAGGACTTCGACGAAGTGTTCCAGTCCTGCGACGTGGTCGTGGCGCCGACCTCCCCTACCACCGCCTTCCGGCTGGGCGAAAGAGTCGATGACCCGTTGCAGATGTACCTGAGCGACATTTTCACGCTGAGCGTGAACCTGGCCGGCCTGCCGGGGGTTTCGGTTCCGTGTGGTTTCTCCAACGGGCTACCCGTGGGCGTGCAGTTCATTGGCCGGCCTTTCGAGGAGGCGACGCTGCTGCGCGTGGCCCATGCGTACGAGCAAGCGACAGAGTGGCACGCGAGGAGGCCGGCGCTGTGAGCAGCAAGGTGGATGGGCACGGCCAGCGCACTGGGTAGCACGCGAACGATGCTGCCTCGATTGGAACGCCAGGGTTGATGTGGAGGATGATACATGCCGACACCTACAGAAGTCAAACCACTCGATGATTACCGACTTTGGGTCAAGTTCTCAGACGGCGCCGAAGGTGTTGTGGATCTATCGGAGTTTGCCGGCAGGGGTGTCTTTGCGCTCTGGAACGACTATCGAGAGTTTGAACAGGTCCACATCGGGCCAGGTGGCGAGATTGCGTGGAGCGACCAGATTGATATGTGTCCCGACGCAATCTATCTCAAGATCACCGACAAGAAGCCAGAAGATCTGTTTCCGAAGTTGCGAGAGTTGGCTCGGTATGCCTGAGATCAGCCGCTTTTTCGGAATTAGCATCAAGATGTTCTTCGGCGATCACCCTCCACCGCACTTTCACGCCGAATATGGTGAGTACAAAGCTGTGATTGACATACACACCTTGGTCGCTATCGGTGGCTACCTGCCACCGCGTGTGCTGGGAATGGTCATCGAGTGGGCATCACTACATCGTGATGAATTACTCGATCTATGGGACAGGGCAGCCGATGGCCAGTCCCTGTATAAACTCCCGCCGCTTGAGTAGACGCTGTCTCACCGGTGCGGGTAGCTGGTCGGCTGTAGCATTCACGCGTGAGCGCTAACTTGGTCACAACGGACGTGGCGGTTGTAGCATAATAGCAGGCTCGCTGTGTGGGGGGGCATTGCCAGCAGTATTGCCTACGTAGT
>JBHHXF010000015.1:0-19391 GCA_046756905.1 Anaerolineae bacterium
AGGCAGCCGGCCTCGACCTGGAGATCTTCTCGCTGCGGCCGCCGGCTGATGGGCGATTCCATGGGGCGCTCGCCCGGGTGCGAGCACCTGTGACCTACCTGCCGACCGGCTCTCTGAAAGCAGTGGACTTCTGGGCAGCTATTGCCGAAGCGACCGAGGATTTGCCTAGCCTGTGGTCAACTCTCGAAGAGGACGCGCTAACAGAGGATGTGAACGACGTGTACCAGGCCGTGCTCCTGGCCCGCGCGGTTCGCGAGAGCAACATCACTCACCTGCACGCCCACTTCGGAAGCGTTGCGACCAGCGTAGCACGCCTGGCTAGCCGCTTTGCGGGCGTGAGCTACACCTTCACCGCCCATGCCAAGGACATCTTCCACGAAAGCGTGCAGCCCGCCGACTTGCAGCGCAAGCTTCGCGACGCAGCCGCCGTCATTACGGTCAGCGACTACAACCTCCGATACTTGCGCAAAACCTGCGGGCTGGTGGCAGCACGCGTGAAACGGGTGTACAACGGCCTGCACCTCCAGCAATTCACCTACGCCTCCCCTATCGACCGGCCAGCACGCATCGTGGCCGTTGGTCGCCTGGTGGAGAAGAAAGGGTTCGCGGATCTGATCGATGCCTGCGCGATTCTGGCACGCCAGGGTCGAGACTTCCGCTGCGAGATCATCGGCGGCGGCGCGCTGGAGGCGGACCTCCGCACCCACATTGAGCGCCTCGGACTGTGGGGACGGGTCAGACTGCTCGGACCGCGCCCCCAGGGGGAGGTGATCCGGCATGTGCAAAATGCGGCCGTCTTTGCGGCACCCTGCGTCGTCGGCACAGATGGCAACCGGGATGGCCTGCCGACCGTGCTCCTGGAAGCAATGGCCCTGGGCACGCCGTGTGTCTCCACTGACGTGACCGGCATCCCCGAAGTCCTGCGTCACTGTGAAACGGGACTCATGGTTCGGCAGCACGACCCGGCTAGCCTCGCCTCCGCACTGGAAAGACTGTTGGACGACGGGGCGCTCCGGGTGAGGCTGGCCGAACAGGCCCGGCGTCTCATCGAAGCGGAATTTGACATCCACCGTAACGCAGCCTGCATTCGCGGCATCTTCGCGAAGGCCGGACCTGCTTCCGAGGCAGTCCGGGAGGTGGCCTGATGCGGATCGCGTACATCTGTGCTGATCCTGGCATACCTGTCTTCGGGAACAAGGGCGCCTCGGTACATGTGCAAGAGGTAGTCCGTGCTCTACTACGCCGAGGGGCACGTGTAGACCTGTTCGCAGCACGCATCGGGGGTGCGGTCCCAGCCGGCCTGGAGGATGTTCCGATCCATGCTCTGCCCCCAATCCCCCGGGGCGACCAGGCTACGCGTGAACGGGCGGCCCTGGCAGCCAACGCCGGCCTGCGCGCAGCGTTGATGCGTGAAGACCCTTTCGACCTGGTGTACGAGCGCTATTCCCTGTGGAGCTTCGCGGGGATGGCGTATGCGCGGGCCACGGGTGTGCCGGGCCTGCTGGAGGTGAACGCGCCGCTGATCGAGGAACAAGCCCGGCATCGCGGGCTGGTGCACCTGGCCGACGCGGAGCAGGTGGCAACCAAAGTCTTTGGTGCTGCCACAGTTTTGCTGGCTGTATCGGAGGGAGTTGCCAGCTACCTGAAGGGCCATCCGGCCGCGCCAGACAGCGTGCACGTCGTACCGAACGGGGTGGACCCGCATCGCTTCCGGCCCGGGCTGGTGCCGGCTTTGCCAGGCTGCCCCGGCACATTCACGGTAGGCTTCCTCGGCAGCCTGAAGCCCTGGCATGGCTTGGAGGTCCTGGCGGAAGGCTTCTCCCTGCTGCGCCAACGTGATCCGGGGGCGCGACTGCTGATCGTTGGCGATGGACCGGAGCGAGAGCGCTTGATCGCCGACCTGGCCGCATGGGACGTGGTCAATGCCGTTTTCTTCGCGGGGGCAGTTACCCCCCAGGAAGTGCCGGCATGGCTTGCGTCCATGGACGTTGCCGTCGCGCCATATCCCAAACTTGACAATTTCTACTTCTCGCCGCTGAAGGTGTACGAGTATATGGCCGCCGGCGTGCCGGTCGTAGTCAGCCAGGTCGGGCAACTGACCGACCTGATCGAAGATGGGGTGAACGGTGTCCACGTCCCACCAGGGGACGCCATCGCGCTGGCTAACACGCTGGCGGGGTTGCGTAATGATTCCGGCCTGCGTGCCCGCCTGGGCCCTGCCGGTCGTGCAACCGTACTGCGGAATCACACGTGGGACGCGGTTGCAGAGCGCATCCTGGCATTGGGTGGCTTCAAACCTGAGCACATCGGCACAAAACAGCCGCCGGTTAGCGGGCACAGCGGGTTGGCTCTATTACAGGACTCATACAGGTCCAGCCCGCTGCTGAACCGGCGCACGCGACTGGCAAGGCCATTCTATCGGAGTACCGTGGAGGCGACTGATGGCAGAATCTCGGACGTTTAGAACCTCCCTGCCGGCCCTGTGGCGAATCCTGCGGCGCTTTTGGCCCCACATCCGCACACAACTGCCTCTGATCGCCGGCGCGCTCCTGGCAATGCTGGCCCAGATCGGGCTGCGCTTGCTGGAGCCCTGGCCCCTGAAATTCCTATTTGACCGATTCTTCGATGCCAGCTCCAGAGGGCCTGCAATGGCCATCACAGGCCCGGAGTCGTTCAACACAGTTGTTATTCTTACCTTGCTGGCTCTTTCGGTGGTCGTCATCACTGGCCTGCGGTCGGCGGCATCCTATCTCAACACGGTCGGCCTGGCGTTGGCCGGCAACCGGGTCCTGACGGAGGTGCGCCGCGAAGTCTACCATCACCTGCTGCGTCTGTCGCTTGCCTACCACACCCAGGCCCGAAACGGCGACCTGATCACCCGCATTACCGGCGACGTTGGACGACTGCAAGAAGTGGCCGTGACGGCGATCTTGCCACTCCTCGTCAACTCGCTGACGCTGATCGGGATGTTGGGCCTGATGTTCTGGATGAACTGGCAGCTCGCGCTGATAGCCGTTGTCACATTTCCCCTGGTCTCGCTGTCGATGGCGCGCCTTACGGGACGCATCCGCGTGGTCGCCCGCGAACAGCGCCGGCGCGAGGGCGCAATGGCGGCCACAGCCGCCGAATCTCTCAGCGCCATCAAAGTCGTTCAGGCCTTCTCCCTTGAGCAAACCCTGGAGCATGCCTTTTCCCGCCAGAACAAGAAGAGCCTCCATGAAGGCGTTCGGGGTAAACGCCTGGCCGCTCGTCTGGAGCGATCCGTCGATGTGTTGATCGCCTTCAGCACAGCGTTGGTGTTGTGGTATGGCGCCTGGCTTGTTCTACGCAACGAGTTGACCCCGGGTGATCTCATCGTGTTTACGAGCTACCTCAAGGGAGCCTTCCGGCCTATGCGCGATCTGGCGAAGTACACCGGGCGGATCGCCAAAGCAACAGCCGCCGGCGAGCGGGTGCTGGACGTGCTCGACACCACACCAGAGATTCAAGATCGGCCGAACGCGGTGTCTGCTCACCCCTTCCGGGGTGCGGTATCCTTCCAGGCTGTAAGCTTCTCGTACAATCCCCAACATCCGGTGTTGCAAGATATCAGCTTTAGAGTACAGGCCGGCCAGCGCGTCGCACTAGTCGGGCCATCGGGCAGCGGGAAGTCCACCCTGGTGAGCCTGCTCCTGCGCCTGTACGATCCCACGCAGGGGCGCATCCTGATCGACGGGTGCGACATTCATACGTACACGCTCGCGTCGCTGCGCGCCCAGACCAGTGTGGTGTTGCAGGAGAGCGTTCTCTTCGCCGTGTCCGTTTATGATAACATCGCCTACGGCTCGCCCGACGCGACTCCCGAGGAAATTGAGATCGCCGCTCGCCAGGCAAACGCCCACGACTTCATCCAAGCCCTGCCGCACGGCTACGACACGATTTTGGGGGAACGGGGAGCGACCCTCTCCGGTGGCCAGCGGCAGCGGATCGCCATCGCGCGGGCAACTGTCCGCCGGGCGCCGGTCGTGATCCTTGATGAGCCGACCACGGGGCTGGATGGGGAAAACGAGTGGGAGGTGCAAGAAGCGCTCGAACGGCTGACCGAGGGATGCACGACATTCCTCATCGCCCACGACCTGATGACCGCCCAGCACGCCGACATGATCCTCTACCTT
The DNA here is from genome assembly GCA_046756905.1 of Anaerolineae bacterium. GTDB lineage: Bacteria > Chloroflexota > Anaerolineae > Epilineales > JAANWY01 > JBHHTZ01. The sequence continues at coordinate 4,155 of JBHHXF010000015.1, forward strand.
GAGGATGGGCGCATCCTTGAGCGTGGCACGCACGCGGATCTCATGCGCCTGCGCGGCCGATATGCCGCAATGTACACCCTGCAATCCCTGTCCCGCAACGGAGCATCTCGAAAGGAGCAGATTTATGCTCTCGCCTCATGACGCCGATCTTGCCCGGCGCGATTCAGACATCCCCGGGCTGGGGCTGCTGCTGGACCCCGAAGCCTTCGCCACGGCGTTGCGAACAGTTCTGCCAGACGCCGGCGTGGGGGCAGCAAAGGCGCGGTACGTGCGCTACAAGCCAGGGACAAACTGCCTGGTGGCCTACCGCCTCCAGGTGGCCGGTGTGGAGACCGACGTGTATGCCAAAGCTTATCGGGCCGGCACGCGTGGCAAGCTCAGAAAAGCTCAGGAGCGGCTCACGCTCCACGGATGTCTGGGAGCGGGTGGCGTCGTTTTGAGCGACGCCGTCACGGCCGTCTTTGCCTTCCCAAACGACTACAAACTCGACACCCTGACGTGTCTTGCTGACGCGACGAGCCGGCAACGCCTCTTCGCCACCCTTCTTCCCGACCGTCCCGATCTCTGGGAGGCATCAATACGCGGCCTGCGCTACAAGCCCGAGCGTCGATACGTCGCCCGGATGATCACGCCGACCGGTCAGTCCGCGCTCGTCAAGCTCCACACTGAGGGTGACTACCCGGCCGCCAGTTGCGCCGCCACGGCCTTTTCATCCCGTGGGCTGTTGCGGGTCGCGCGCCGGCTTGGACACTGCAACCGTCACCACGCCGTCGTCCTGGAGTGGTTGCCAGGGCGACCCCTTGCAGAAGCCATCCGCGCCGCCAGGGTCAGCCCGACCGCAGCCCACACCGTCGGGGCGGCTCTGGCCGAGCTGCACATGCAAAGTTCTCAGGAGTTGGAGCCGTTGACGCGGGAGGCAGAGGCTGCCTCCCTATTGGCGGCGGCGGACGCGGTAGCGGCCGTCTGCCCCCGCCTGGCGGAGTCAACCTGGGACCTGGCGTTGCGCATCGCGAGCGGGCTTCGGGAGGTATCGTATTATTCATGTCCGATCCACGGCGATTTCTCCGCCGACCAGGTGTTATTCACCGGCGAAAGCGTAGCTATCCTCGACCTCGACGCGGCCGCCCAGGGCGATCCTGTCAGGGATTTGGGCAGTTTCGCCGCCTGGCTGGAGCGAGAAGTCATGCGTGGGGATCTCACCGCCGGCCCAGCAGCAGCATTGACGGAGACGCTGCTGGAAGGTTACTGCGCTGCGACAGGCTGTGACTTGCCTGTACACTTCGGTTTATATGTTGCCGCCGGCCTGCTTCAAGTGGCCCCCCACGCCTTTCGCTACCGCGAACCCGACTGGCCTGCACGAACGCAGGCCATCCTTGAGCGAGCAGAGGAGATCGTTCGCAATGGCTGCGTCCATCCTTGATACGCTGGCAGTCCTCGAACCGTCGCCGGCTGACTTTCGGCGGCTGGGGCTGGCGACGGGCTCCCTCACGTTGCGTCGCGCCTGGCCTCGATCTCCCCACCACGTTGTGCTGGAGTATGTGGCCGGCAACGGACAGACTGTTGTCGGCCAGTGGTTCGACGATGCCGGCGACCTCCAACGGATTGCCCGCGCCACAACCGCAAACTGCACGACGCCGGGAATTACGGTCGTCACCATCGACGAAGCCGGGGTGCTGCTGCAAGCCGGCGGGGCCGACCGCCGGCTGCCCGGCCTGGCGCCGCTGGTGGCGCGCCCCGGTGCCCGACTCCTGGTACACCGACCAGAGCGCCGGGCGGTCGTGCGCCTGCAGGGGTCCAACGGGCCATGCTATGCCAAGGTGGTGCGTCCTGACCGCGTCCGGTCTCTGGTCGCTGCCGGCCAGGCCGCTCAGAGGCTCGCCGATGGAGCCTTTGCGGCACCCGAACTGCTGGACGCGGATCTCGACCTGGGCGTGGCAATCTGGTCGGCGTTGCCAGGTGTATCGCTCTATGACCTCCTCCAAGCTGCCAGGGCCCCGCTGCCTGCCGGCACAGCACGTGACGCAAGCCCCGCACACCAGCAGAACGGGCGATCAACAGAGACATCGCATAGCGTTACGCTTATCCGCGCAGCACGGGCGACAGGTGAAGCGCTGCGTGCCCTTCATTCGGCTACGCCGCCGGCGCACGCTGGCATGCACAGGGCAGCGGAAGAGATCGGCGTGCTCCAACGATGGGGCAAGTTGCTAAGAGCATTTGCACCTGACGTCTACGACGAGTGGCGGGCGGCAGCCACCAGCGTGTTCGAAACTCTTACCGCCGACCGATCACCGCTCGTCCTTCTGCATCGCGATATCTACGACAAGCAGGTGTTCATCAACGGACACGAGCGCATCGGGTTGCTGGACTTCGACACTCTGGCGGTCGGCGAGGCGGCGCTGGACCTGGCCAACGCATTGGTCCATCTGGAACTGCGGGCGCTGCAGGACCATTGTTCGCCTGAGCAAGCAGCCAGGGTCGCAACCGCTCTGGTTGAGGGGTATCGACCCCAGCCCCACGTCTACCGGCGACTCCCAGTTTACGCCGACGCGACCCGCCTGCGGCTTGCCTGTGTATACACATTCCGCCCGCGTCAGGCGTTGGTTGTACCAAAATTGCTCGCCCTCGTGGGCCGGCCTAAACTATTCCACACCTCCACTTTGCTATCGTAAACCGATATGATGTAGAATGTATCCACTGCCCATCGGAATATTCGCATTGTGTGCTCGTTTGCGAAGGATAAAGTGGCTCATAACCCACTTATTTAGGTAAGGTGGTTTGCCTAACCCCTCGAGGAGTTGCCCAATTGAGTGCTTCTGACTCCGCATCGGCAGGTCAGCGGACAGATGCAGAGGAAGCTACCCTGCTTCGACGGATCGCCAGAGGCGACCAGCTCGCGCTGGCCAGGTTTTACGACCTCTACATGGATGCAGTATATCGCTTCGTTTACCATCAGGTGGGAGGTCATCGGGAAGATGCGGAAGATGTCACACAGGAAACGTTCATAACCGCGATCAAGAACCTGGAGTCGTTTCGCGGGGAGAGCCGGCTGTACGTCTGGCTTTGCGGAATCGCCTGGCGCAAGGCAAGCGATTTCCGGCGCCGGCGCGATCACGCCAACACACCCCGCCCGACGGCTGAGGAGGAATGGCGAGACCTTCCAGCGACCAGACTTCAACCCAGCGTTGAAGAGACGGCTGAGCGCGATCTCCTGCGGGATAACGTCTGGCAGGCCCTGCAAGCGCTGCCGGACCACTACCGACAGGTGTTGACACTGAAGTACATTGAGGAGTTCAAGGTTTCCGAGATTGCCCTCCTTACCAGCAAGACCGAGAAGGCAGTGGAGTCGCTCTTGACAAGGGCCCGACATGCGCTTCGAGCCCAATTAGATCGTGAGACAGAGTCCGGTGACTGAGCCTGAAGGGCATATTGACGAGACAATACAGCACCTGCTGAAAACCACCTACCAGCAGGTCGAGCCGTCGCCGGCATTCAGGCAACGGCTGTTTGAGCACCTGGCAGTGGAAGTGGAGGCTCGATATGGCCCTGCCGGCTGGCAGGAGAGGGTCCGTTCACTATTCCAAGACCAGTCTGCGTCCGAGTGGTTCTGGCGACGCCCGGCTATGGGCCTGGCCGTTGGCCTGCTCCTTTTCCTCCTGCTGGTGGGAGGAGTGGTGGTGGGGAAGTGGGGCTTGCCGCTCGCGTTTTTCAAGACTGAGGAGCCTCCCGAAGTAGCTTCAGCCACGCCGACATCAGTTGAAGTGCCACAGGCGGCAGCACCCGTCTTTTCGCCTGAAGCGACCAGCATGCCGGCACTACCCACGGAGACGGACACGCCGGCACCATCAAAGGTAGTCGGCGTCTCTGCGCCACCAACAGCGACGGTCTGGTCGATCTCGCCCACCATCACCAATTCGCCCGTGCCGCCAACGGCGACCAGTACGTCGGTGACAGCCAGCCCGACAACCACGTCCGCTCCCGCAGTCCGGCCCAACGTGCCGGCTCAGCCTACAGCAAGTGCTACAACCGTGCCGGCGACCACGACCCCCACGCTGGTGCTGCCCACAGCGACCGGCACACCGGTACCACCGACCGCGACTAACGCGCCGCCCACGCCGACCGCAACCAGCACAACTGTGCCGGCGACCGCGACTAATTCGCCGGTGCCGATACCTGGAACACCCATCGTCTTGCCGCCAACCGCGACCAACACACCAACGGCAACCGCCACGCCGGTCCCACCGACGGCGACCGCCACACGTACGCGACCACCCAAGACACCGCGACCGAGCAGGACTAGGCGACCGACCAGTGTACCGGCAACACCAACGCCAACGCAGCGGCCCACCAAACCAAATCCGCCGACAAACCCCCCTGCCCCGCCAACCTCCACGGGCACGCCAGTGCCACCAGCTACGGCCACGCCGGCGCCAACCCAGACACCACATCCTGAGAAGACAAAACGGCCAACCCACACACCGCGGCCAAGCCGGACGCAACGTCCCACGGAGGATGCGACGTCCAAACGTGACAGCGAATGCGACCAGAACGGCAATGGGTTCGCCAGTCGCGATGCCAGTGGAATAGCAGGATACGCCGATTCTGTCCATGAGTGGATACTAATGCTAGACAGTCCCTTAGCCAACCGTCAGCCGGTATTTGGTAGTTGTAATAACACGTTTCTCGGATTTAGGAGGCAATCGTGAGCGCAAGACTGATGTCGCAAACGGTGGCTCAGTTGAAGGTGGGATTGAATGAGCTTCCCGATCCCTACATTGCAGAGATGGGTGTGATGACCGTTGATGCGCGTGGGCGCATCAGCGAGATAACCCCAGCAGTGGGGGGCCTACTGCGCGTTAAGGCCAGCGCCTTCGTACATCGACCGCTGGCTGACCTCATGGCCCGCGTTTGCAACGAATCGGATGTCATCGAGCAGATATTGGAAGCTGTCCAGCAAGCGCTGTTAGCTTGGAAGGTTAGCGCCTTTGAGCTTCAGTTGCACCGGGGCGAGACACCAGCAGAGTTCTTGAAGCTGCACGTCTCTGCATTGCGCAGTCCGCGTAACGGAGGATCAGCGGCCGCGCTCGTGTTTCAGGACATCACGGCATATCGTCAGGTCGGGCTATTCGGCCTGGCCAGGGAAGATGCCCGCCGGTACACAGAAGCGCGCGAGCTTGCCACCCGCTTGGAGCAGCAAAAGGAGAAGTATCGACTGGAATCGATTCACGATGGACTGACCGGCTTGTATAATTTCGCTCGTTTCCAGGTACTGCTGGCTGAAGAAGTTTCTCGCGCCCGGCGGTATGGACATCCACTGGCGCTCCTCATGATCGACGTAGATGATTTCAAGAACTACAACGATAGTCATGGGCATCCCGCCGGCAACCGGGCGCTGCGGCACCTGGCCGCCATTCTCCAGCGCACATCCCGTCAGACAGATCAGGTTGCGCGCTACGGCGGCGAAGAGTTCGCTGCAATCCTCCCGGAAACCGATATGCGTGGCGCATTAGGCATGGCTGAGCGGCTGCGCCGATCGGTGGAACGCGAATCGCACAATAATCTGGTATTTCGCCAGCCCATAACTGTGAGCGTAGGCGTTGCCAGCTACCCAGATGACGTCGACTGTTCCCAGGAAACTATCCTGCAGAGAGACCTGGTACTGCGCGCGGACGAGAGGCTGTATCAGGCAAAAGCTGCCGGCAAGAATGGGGTGTACGGGGCCCCGGAGGTTACCACAACCGCCGGCCAGGCTGCTTCCTCAACGCTTCGGTTGCGGCGCGCTACACGACTGCGCCCCCCGTAAGTTTTTATGACCATGCTACCTGATCTAGCCAGGTAGAGATCATCAAAAAGCTACGCCTCGCTCGGGAACGCGAGAAACAAAAAACTCCGGAGTCACCCTCCGGAGTTTTTTGTCAGGCCATACGAGATCTCGGTGGCGTCGGCCTGGTCCTCCCTGCCCACGGATGCCAGGCTTCTATTTCCCCTCAAGGTCTCCATGTCTCCCGCTATGACCTACTAATATGTCGCATAAGTGCCCCGTAATCCTTCGCCGGAGATGTCGAGTTGCGGAAATTGCCGCCCACTGGCGAGTTTTCCCATAGGCTGATATAATTCGTATTGCGTAGTGCGTATTGCGTGATCGGTCTGCCGATTCAAATCACCTGATGCGCAGTATACCGCAGACAAACTCTGGATGCATTATGAAAGGGTTACTACCAGCCTGCCTAATGCCGGCGGTTGAAACCGCGCCTACCAATGCAAAGTCGCCCTTCGGCGACTCAAGACCCAACCGACGAAGGTCGGTTTCGCAAGGGTTGCCGCGAATTCATTCGCCAGGCGCGAAGTGGCTGAGTAGTAACATGAAAGGACGTGAACCGTGACAGACAAACAGATCAATGATCCTTTTGGCGCTCGTGCCACCCAGGAGACGAAGAGCGGGCCGGCCACACTGTACCGGCTCGACCAACTGGAGAAGGACGGCGTGGGCAATATCTCACGTTTGCCGTTCTCCATCAAAGTCCTGCTGGAGGCCGCCCTACGCCAGTGTGACGGCTTTGAGATCACTACGGACGACGTGGTGGGACTGGCGAACTGGGACGCCAGGCACGTCGGCCAGCGCGAGATTCCCTTCAAGCCGGCCCGCGTCGTGATGCAGGACTTCACCGGCGTGCCCGGCGTGGTGGATCTGGCTGCCCTCCGCAGCGCCATGGCACGCCTGGGCGGCGACCCGGCGCGCATCAACCCCCAGATTCCGGTGGACCTGGTCATCGACCACTCGGTGCAGGTGGACCAGTTCGGCTCTCTCTTCGCACTGGTCTACAACGCCGAGCGTGAATTCCAGCGCAACCGCGAGCGCTATGAATTCCTGCGCTGGGGAGCCGAGGCTTTTGATAACTTCCGCGTGGTCCCGCCGGCCACCGGCATCGTGCACCAGGTAAACCTGGAGTACCTGGCGCGTGTCGTGCAGACTCGCTCGAAAAACGGCATACCCGTCGCCTTCCCCGATTCGCTGGTGGGAACCGACTCCCACACCACCATGATCAACGGCCTGGGCGTCGTCGGCTGGGGCGTCGGAGGCATCGAAGCTGAAGCGGTGATCCTGGGTCAGCCTATTTACATGCTCACTCCCGAAGTAGTGGGCTTCAAGCTGACCGGCGAGCTGCCGGATGGAGCCACCGCCACCGACCTGGTGCTGACGGTGGTGGAGATGCTGCGGGCGCACGGCGTGGTGGGTAAGTTCGTCGAGTACTACGGTCCGGGCCTGAGCCGGCTCGCCCTACCCGATCGGGCGACGATAGCTAACATGGCGCCTGAATACGGCGCGACGATGGGCTTCTTCCCGGTGGATGAGGAGACGCTGCGCTATCTGGCCGGCACCGGTCGCCCCGCCGAACTCGTGGACCTGGTGGAGCGCTACACCAAGGAGCAAGGGCTGTTCCGGACCGATGCCATGCCGGACCCCGAGTTCACTGACTCCATGGAGTTGGACATGAGCACGGTCGAACCGAGCATGGCCGGCCCGAAGCGACCGCAGGATCGAATTCCGCTGGCCAGCATGAAGCGTGAGTTTCACCGCGCCCTGACAGCGCCGGCCAGCAAGACCGGCATCGGTCTGCCCGAAGAGGAGAAGACGCACTTTGCGACGGTGAGCGAAAACGGCACCAGTTTCGAGATGAAGCACGGCTCCGTTGTCATCGCCGCTATCACCAGTTGCACCAACACGAGCAACCCCAGCGTGATGATCGGGGCCGGCCTGCTGGCCAAGAAGGCCGTCGAGTGCGGGTTGGACGTGAAGCCGTGGGTTAAAACCAGCTTGGCGCCCGGTTCTAAAGTGGTGGCCAGGTATCTGGAGGCCAGTGACCTGATCCCCTACCTCCAGGCACTTCGCTTCCATATCGTGGGGTTCGGCTGCACCTCCTGCATCGGTAACAGCGGACCCCTACCCCAGACCATCTCCAGCGCAATCAACGAGAACAACCTGGTAGCCGCAGCCGTTCTATCGGGCAACCGCAATTTCGAGGGCCGGATAAGTCCCGATGTGCGGGCTAACTACCTGGCTTCACCACCCCTAGTTGTCGCTTATGCTCTGGCCGGCACTGTGGACATCGACCTGGCCACCGAGCCTCTGGGTCGTGATCCCAACGGCGAACCAGTCTACCTGAAGGACATCTGGCCCACCCAGGAGGAGATTCAAGCCACGGTTCGGCGCGCCCTGAAGCCAGAGATGTTCGCAGATCAATACGCCAACGTTTTTGGAGGGAACGACACGTGGAACAATATCCCTGTGACGGGGGGTGAGTTGTATGAGTGGGACCAGAACTCGACTTACATCCAGGAACCACCGTTCTTCATCGACCTGACGCCCGAAATACCACCTGTGAAACCGATCCGGGGCGCCCGCGTGGTGGCCTTGCTGGGTGACACCGTGACGACAGACCACATCTCGCCGGCCGGCTCTTTCCCCGCCGACGGACCCGCCGGCCAATACCTGATATCTCGCGGGGTAGAACCCAGGGATTTCAACACCTTCGGCGCGCGCCGGGGCAACCACGAAGTGATGATGCGCGGCACCTTCGGAAACATTCGCATCCGCAACCAGTTGGTGCCCGGCGTCGAGGGTGGTTACACCGTCTACCAGCCGACGGGCGAGCAGATGAGCATCTACGATGCGGCGATGCGCTACCAGGCAGATGGCACGCCGCTGATTGTGGTGGCCGGCAAGGAATACGGCACCGGCAGCTCCCGCGATTGGGCGGCCAAGGGAACCATCCTGCTGGGCATCAAGGCCGTACTCGCCGAGAGCTACGAGCGCATCCACCGCAGCAACCTCATCGGTATGGGGGTATTGCCCTTGCAGTTCAAATCGGGCGAAAACGCCGAGTCCCTGGGCCTGAGCGGTTTCGAGGCCTACGACATCGAGGGCATCACCGACGATTTACAGCCAATGCAAGAGGTGACCGTTCGGGCCCGCGACGCCGAGGGCGATGAGACCGCCTTCAACATGATCGCCCGCGTCGATACGCCGGTGGAGGTGAAGTACTACCGCAACGGCGGCATCCTCCACGCGGTACTGCGAGATATGGTAACCAGGAAGTAGTGATGAAAGCGTTCATGTGACCGGCACTCCCAAACCAGTTTTCATTCGACAACCGTCTTTACCGACCTGGTTGTGCTTACTTCTGGTCCGATTTCGCAAGTGCCGGTCACCTTATGTGCCTGCATGACTTAGGTGCTACGGCCGAGGAGGCGGCAGAGAGCATCCTCCAAGTCCCATAGTCGTGCTCCGTTCGCCGGCTGATTGATCTGAATCTGACCAAGATCTGTTGGGCGTAGTAGTGGCGACTTCAGTCGCTCTTATCGACTGAAGTCGCCACCAGAGTTTTTCGGCATTGCGCACGACCAGTAACGCGGCAAGGTTGCGTTCTGCGCACCCCGCCGGCTGCCCGAGTTGAGACCAATGCCCCAGCATCCCTTCGCGGCACCCCCTATCGTGCCCACCGTCCTCGCGGAAGCCTGAATCAAATCCATACCACGCCTTAGCCACTTCTGAACATCTTTCTGGTATAGTCTCCCCAGTCAGGGGCCATGAATGAATTCACGGCCCGATACGGAAAACACGTTGAAACGTGTTCAGAATGCTATGGAGGTGCAACAATGAAACAGTTCAAGTACGTCGTGGTCATGATGCTCGTCGTGGTCACACTGGGAAGCGCAGCCATCACCTACGCGGCCGAAGGCGATTCGCCCCCCGGCCGGGGACACAGGCCGCGTGGGGTTGCCGGCGAAGTCACGGCTGTGGGTGACAATAGCCTGACGCTTGTGAACCGCGCAGAGGAAACCGTCAACGTGAACGTCAGCGCAGACACTGTCGTGTTCCTGATGGCGACCCAGACCGAAGGCAGTCTGAGCGACATCGCGGTGGGTGATCATGTGAACGTTCGTGGCCGGCCCAGCGAAGAAGGGGCTGTCGAGGCAGTGCGCATCGACGTGGCGCCGGCCGGCGACAGGGCCGGCGGCCGCGTAACGGCGGTCGACGGGCAATCCATCACCGTGGAGAACCGCGAGGGTGAGGCCACCACCATCGTCGCCAATGCCAACACTACGTTCTGGACCGGTCCGGAGGAGCAGGGCAGCCTGGCCGACGTGACCGAAGGCAAGTTTGTGGACGCCTACGGGGAACTTCAGGACGGCTCCCTCTCCGCCAACGTGGTATTCGTCAGAGAGAGGCCGCCGCACAGGCCAGGCGGACCGGGCGGTCCCCGACCTGGGTCAGGCGACCGGGGCGATTGCCGGCCAGACAGCGCGAACAATTGACCATGAGGTCCGAGGGGGCTGGAAAGCTCCCTCGGACCACCGCCCTGATTGTCTGCGAAGTATCTGCACGGACCACAGTAGCGACCGGGGTTCTCTGGATCATGTTACAACTACCGGGGAGAAATCCTCAAAGGAGATCGAACGATGAACGGCAAATCACCCCAATTGACGATGAGCGTTGCGACGTAGACAACGACGGCGGAATTGACGTCCTGGACGTCATGTTGGTTTCATCGCAACACGAGTTTGCGTTTACGCTCACAGAACCTGAATAGAATCTAATCCACCTGTTTACAAAATCGTAACATATTCCTGGTACCCTATCTACAGGACAAAACCAGGTACCGGGGAGGATCTCGAAAATGTCTACAGCCGTACGAAACGATGCAATCTTGAGTGACCGCGCGGTTCATCACCCAGACGCCGGGTCTCAGAGGCTGTATGAGATCAGCACGCACAAGGCGGTTGCCGCTATCGGGCTGGGGCTTATCCTCCTGTTAGGGGCATTCCTGCGCTTCTACCAGTTGGGCGCGTACAGCATCGGCAACACCTACTACGCCGCCACGGTCAAGTCCATGCTAACCTCGTGGCACAACTTCTTCTACGCCTCGTTTGAGCCAGGCGGCTCAGTGACGGTGGACAAGCCCCCGCTGGGCTTCTGGGTGCAGGCCGTCTCGGCCTACTTCCTCGGCGTCAACGGCTTCGCCCTGGCGCTGCCCAACGCGCTGGCCGGCGTGCTCTCTATTGGCGTGCTCTACAAGCTGGTCAAACGCTATTTCGGCGTCCTGGCCGGCCTGACCGCTGCGCTGGCACTGGCCGTCACACCCGTCACCATCGCCACCGAGCGCAACAACACCATCGACGGGTTGCTGGTCTTCGTGCTTCTGCTGGCCGCCTGGGCGTTCATCAAAGCCACGGAAAGCGGCAAACTGCGCCACCTGCTGTTGGGGGCCATTCTGGTCGGCGTGGGGTTCAACATCAAGATGCTGCAAGCCTTCATGCCATTGCCGGCCTTCTACGCCCTCTACCTCTTCGGTTGCCGGCATGCCTGGTGGAAGCGAATTCTGCACCTCGGCGCGGCCACGGTGGTTCTGTTAGTGGTGTCGCTCTCGTGGGCGGTCGCCGTGGACCTGACGCCGGCCGAAGCTCGTCCCTACATCGGCAGCAGCACCGACAACACGGTGCTGGAACTGATCATCGGGCACAACGGCCTCAGCCGGCTGGGATTGAACAGGCGTGGACCCAGCAGGGATGGTGTACGGCCCCCGGACGGCGGTCGAGCCTTCTCGCCTCCTCAGGCCGGCGCTGTGCCGCAGGGGAACAGGCAGCCCGGCAACTTCGCCCGCCGGCCTCCGCTGCCCCCGACCGACGGGCCCGCCGGTCAGAGCCCGCCCCGTGGTGGCCAGGCTGGCAACCGCCCGAATACGCGAGGGGGAGCTGGCCCCGGCGGTCGCAGCGAAACCGGGACCGCCGGCCTGCTGCGTCTGTTTCGCGCGCCGCTGGACACCGAGGCCTCCTGGCTGCTGCCGGCGGCCCTGCTGGGCATCCTCGTGACGGCGCTGGCGCTGGGCTGGGTCTGGCCGCTGAGCGAGCGCCATCTCGGTCTGCTGCTGTGGGCCGGCTGGCTGCTGCCGGAACTGGTCTACTTCTCCTTCACTACCGGCCTGTTCCACCGCTACTACCTGATCATGCTCGGCCCGCCGCTGGCGGCGCTGGTGGGCCTGACTTTCTGGTCGATAACGAGATTAGGGCGGCGCAATCGCTGGCTGGCGCTGGCAACGCTGGCGGTTCTCTTAGCCCTCACGCTTGGCTTTCAGGTCGAGATGGTGAACGGCTACGCCATCGCCGGCTGGCTGCTGCCGCTAACCGCAGGAGTCGGTATCGCAGGGCTGGCGCTCTTTGCGATGAAGAGCCGGCAATTGAGCAGGATCGCATTAGCGTTGGTGCTGGTCGCTATGCTGGCCGCCCCCTTTATCTGGTCTGTCCAGGCGGCTGTCACCTCCAATCCCAACGTCGCGCTGCCTACCGCCAGCCTGGCGGACAATCAGGCCACCACGTTCATGACGCCCAATAAGGTTGACATGACGGCCAACGACGAAGCCATCCTGAACTACTTGCTGGCGCACACGGAGCCAGACACCTACCTGCTGGCCACGCTCAACACGCGCAGCGCAGCGCCCTTCATCTTAGCCACCGGTCGCCCGGTGCTGACCTTCGGCGGCTTCAGCGGCAGCGACAACATCGTCAGCGCCGACGGCCTGGCCCAGATGGTAGCCGACGGCGATCTGCGCTACGTGCTCGGCCTGCCACAGCAGAAGCCCGATCTGGCACACTGGATTGTGAACTACTGCTCGGTGGTGAACGTACCCGGTCTGACGGTTGTTCAGGATGACAAACCAGCCGGCAGGGCCTTCCCGCCTGGCCGTCCGGCTGAGAGCGAGGTGTTGTATGACTGCGGGCACTAATCCCATCGGGGCAACCGACCGGCTGCCCTTACCCAGTCTGTCCATCCTGGCACAGGCCGGCAAGTTCATGGCCGTGGGGGTGCTCAATACCCTCATTGACGCCGCGACCTACTTCTTCCTGACCCGCTGGACGTTCCTGTCGGCGCTGCCGGTCTGGGCCAAAGGCATCTCCTACGTGGTGGGAATGGTCAACAGTTTCTTCTGGAACCGCACCTGGACGTTTCGGTCGCGGAGCAACCCCTGGCGCGCGGCAGGGCTGTTCACCCTCACGCACGTCGCCGCCCTGGGCATCAACGCCGGCGCGATGGCGCTGGCGCTGCAGGGTCTTCACCTGCCCGAGCTCGTCGCCCTGGGGTTGGCGACCGGGGCGTCCTTTGTGTGGAATTTCGTGCTGAATAAGTGGGTGGTGTTTCGCTGAATCTGGCCGGCTTTGACCCGCGACACACGTTCCGGTTATAATGGCCCTGCATCAGCCCCGATTCCACTGCACGAATTGAAGAGAATGTACAAGGCATGGCACCAGCATCAGCGACTACAACCCAGTCCACCATCCTCGAACGCCAGGTAGATCGACTGTCGGCGCCCCGCGTTGTGGCGAGCATTCTGATCGTCTTCGTCCTGTCCCTCGTCGCCATCGGTCTGATGGGAGGCGTCCCTGCCCCCAAACTGGCGGGGCGGTTCTGGATCGGGCGTCTCATGCACGCAGCTCTTTTCGGCTATCTCTTGCTAGCGCATCGCTTTATGCAGCAGTTCAGGGATGGCGCAATTGACGCCTTTCGATCTCTGGTGACGTTGAGCGACGAGAAGTTTGACGAGTTGCTGGCCCAATCGCGCCTTCGTAGCTCGCCTCGGGAGTGGGTTGCCTTGGTGGCCGGCGCTGGGGGCGGGTTACTGCTCGTGCGGCCGTGGCGAGCGCCACGCATGTCGCAACTCCCGCAAGCTCCAGGCGCTCTCCAGGCTCCGGCTCTACAGGCGACGCCAAACGAATCGACCTTGATGGTGCTGTACGCGATCCTGACGGCCGTGCTGGCCTTTGGCTTGATGGGTTGGGTCATTTACCGCGCTCTCGCCGGCGCACGGCTCTTCTCCGATCTGCACCGCCAACCACTCAATATCGACATCTTCGATCCGACACCACTCGAACCAGCGGCCCGCATGAGCCTGAGCATATCCGTGGCCTTAATCGGCGCAACGACGTTACCACTGATCCTGACCCAAGACCCACAGGTGCTTCTCAGACCCATTCCCATGATCATCAACGGCACGCTGGTTGTGGTGGCGGTCATCGTGTTTTTCTTGATGATGGCGAGCACGCACCGTGTCATGGCTGAAGCCAAGGAACAGAAGCTGAAACTGGTGCGCGACACCCTGTCGGGGATGTTCGAGAAGCTGGAAGAGCGCACGGCCGCCGGCGAGCTATACGACATGGAGGCCCTGTCCGACTCCATCACCGCCTGGCTAACGTACAAGAAACAGGTCGAGGAAGCCGCCGAATGGCCCTACACCACCGAGACACTCCGCAATCTGCTCATTTCGACCCTCGTACCCGTGCTGGCCTGGACCGCTCAGATTATCGTGGAGTATCTCACGTGAAACAACACAGCGTATGTCGTGACTAACACGACCCTGCTGGACATCATGATGCCCCGAGATGAGCGGAAACGACGTTCATGATTGTGTTGCCCCGTGCAATTTGCAGCTTCGTCCATATCCATGATAGAATTGGTAGCCTGCCGATTTGGAAAGTGTCTTACAGCTACATCCAATTCAAACTGGTACTGACTGGGAGTAACAATGATGTACTCTGATGTGAACCCTCTCGATTGGAGTACCGTGCAGCCGCATGTGGATACACTGCTTTCCACCGAATTAGAACGCAACAACGTTGGATCGTGGCTCCAACAGTGGAGCGATCTAGTTGCTGTCTTGAGCGAGGCCAGCACGCAGATTTATCGTGACGTCTATGAAAATACCGCTGATGAGGTAGCACAGGGGCGCTTCCTCATTCTGGTTGAGCAGATTCTACCGCAGGCCAAGGTGGCGGAGCAGGCCTTGAAAGACAAGCTCCTTGCTGTTGAGGACTACAACCCTGCCGGCAACACGGTTATGATGATGAAACGCTTTCGCGCCGAGGCCAGTATCTTCCGCAAAGAAAACGTGCCATTGCAGAGCGAACTGATGAAGCTCGGAAATGAGTACGAGAAGATTGCCGGCGGGATGACCATCGAGTGGGATGGTAAACAGGAGACCATACCCCAGGCGAGGCTCCACCTACGCGAGCATGATCGTGCGATACGCGAAAAGGCGTGGCGTCTGATGATGGCTCGCTTTATTGACGATCGGGATAAGTTGAATGAACTCTACCTCAAGATGCTGTCGCTGCGCCGCCAGGTGGCGCAGAACGCCGGCCTTGACAACTTCCGCGCCTACCAGTGGAAGGCATACACCCGCTTCCACT
>JBHHXF010000016.1:0-19310 GCA_046756905.1 Anaerolineae bacterium
TTCTCCTCCCCTGGTTCGCAATTTGGATATCGGTGGAAAACCTTTTATAATCAGTGATCAGATGCCAGGGTCGCCAGTGATAATGATAGGGTAACTACCCAGCCACCCTTGCGAAGGTTTCGAATAGCCTTGCCAATAGAGCGAGTCTCGGCTTGCGAGGACACTGCCGGTCCAGAATCTGCTCGTGAACCTTCGCAAGGGTTCATATGCCTGGGTAGTTACATGATAGGTAACCGTTCAGGGAGTAGCCAGAATAGGCCTAAACCTCTCCCGGATTTGTCATTGCGAGCGGTTTTTGCGAAGCAATCTCCTCCGATGTATGCGGGGGATTGCTTCGTCGCAGAGCCTGTCCTGAGCTTGTCGAAGGGCTCCTCGCAATGACACCCTGTGAACGCTTACCGCAAGGCAAGAAAGGTGGCGGCCCGCCGGCGTCGCAGCCCAAACAATGAGAGATCAGATAGTAGGGACGGGCGTGCAACGGCAACACCGGCTCCTTGCCGTCTTCGCTCATCCAGATGATGAAAGCTTTGGACCGGGTGGAACCCTGGCTCGCTATGCTGCCGAGGGGGCGGATGTCCACGTGTTGATCATGACCGACGGGGCCGTCGGTTCAGTGGACCCCGAGGCAGTCGACGACGAGACCGATCTAGCGGCAGTTCGAACCAGAGAACTGCACCAGGCCATGGACGTTCTGCAGGCGACTCTTTATCAGTTCCAGTATCGGGATTCAGGCATGGCGGGGAGTGAGACGAACCTGCATCCCGACAGCCTCGTGCAAGCAGACCAGGACGAAGTAACGGGGCGCGTAGTGCGACTGATTCGAGAGATTCAACCACAGGTGGTCATGACCCATGATCCTGCCGGCGGGTACTTCCACCCCGATCACATCGCGGTAAACAAGATTGTCACGCGCGCCTTCCAGTTGGCCGGCGATGCCTCGGCCTACCGCGATCAGATTGAACAGGGACTAACTGCGTACCAGCCACAGAAACTGTACTACACTGCTCTGCCCAGAACTTTCATCAAGTGGGCGGTGCGACTGCTCCGATTGCTGCGAAAGGACCCGACCCGCTTCGGACGCAATGGCGATATTGACTTGACGCGGCTGGGCACGCCCGACGAACTGATCCACACCTGGATCGATGTAAGCGACTACCTTGACACGAAGATGTTGGCCGGCGCTGCTCATCGAAGCCAGGGGGGTGGTCCAGGGTTCCAGCGCTACTTCCCTGGGTTTATCGTGCGCCGTATGTTCGGTCGTGAGATGTTCATCCGTGCCCATCCGACGCCGGCCCCCAACACGCCTGTGGAGCGCGACCTGTTCGCGGGGATCGACTCGGACGTTGTCCTCTTGCCAGAACGAGAGCTGTGAATCTGCGCCCAACGATGGGCATTGTATGCGCCGCGCAGGACTCCTCCGGAGAAGCAGAACACGGCGTTAGTCATCGTTTCGGCCACGTGTAGCGCAATTTGGTGAATTGCGCCTGGCAAGGTAACTACCCAGCCTGCCCTCAGTCCATGAATGAATTCACGGCCTGATACGAAAAACGCGTTGAAACGCGTTCAAGCCTTAACCCGTTTCAACGGGTTTCGCAGTGTCAGACGGGCAATTCAGCTCGTCACGGCGGGCTGGGTAGTTACCTGGCAAGTTGCCAACTTGCCCTACATTACTACGCTTATCTGGCCGAAACGATGACCAGGGACCAGAGCGCGCATCGACGGGCGGTGTCCGGTGTTCTAGCTATTGCGCGATCGTTAGACTGAGTGAGGAGGGAAACAACATGGCCGTTCTGCAAGCGATCCTGGCTGGATTGATCGGCTACGCACTGGGAGCTATTCCGGTCGGTTTGCTCGTCGGTCGCGCACAGGGCGTAGATCCGCGCCTCCACGGCAGCGGGCGCACCGGTGGGACCAACGTGTGGCGTGCGACCCACAGCGTCCCGTCGGTTTTCATCACCGTCGCTGGAGATGTAGTGAAGGGTATGCTACCTGTTTTTGCGGCACGCACGCTATTCCCCGGCGTGCCGCTGGCCCAAGCGTTGGCCGGCATCGGAGCAGTGGCTGGGCACAACTGGTCGGTGTATATCCGGTTCGGCGGTGGAGCCGGCACCATGACCAACCTCGGTGCCCTGTTCGCTCTATCACCCATCACCTGTCTTGCCACAATTGTCCTGGGATTGGGGGGATTGGTGATCTCAAGGATGGCCTCGGTCGCCTCCCTGGCTGTGGCGTGGGGGGCATTCATCGTGCTAACACTTATAGTTATCACAGGCGCAGACCTCAACCCCTTCTCAGCTCAGCCCTCGACACTGGATCAAATCGTCTACGCAGTGGGGCAGGTGGTGCTTGTCACATACGCATTGTGGCCCAATATTGGCCGGCTATGGCGTGGGGAAGAGCGTCGGGTTGAGTACTAGAGACTGGAGATATGCAACCTACTGCGTATCCGATCCGAACTGAGCTGCTGGAGCAGGCCTGGCAGTCATTTATAGACACCGGTCAGGTGGATGAATCTATGCAGGATTGGCTGGACCCTGCCATCCTGCGTTCTTGGCTCCGCTGTGCCCCTCGTCTGGACCCCTGGGCAAAACCGCGCCTGACAAACTTGAAGGTGGAAGCCTTGCAGCGTGTGTTGGTCACTCACTTTGATCTGATTGCCATTGCCCGACCCATTATGGAAGACATCCACCAATTCGCCGAAGAGTCCAACTCCGCTGTGCTATTGACAGATGGTACGGCCTGCATTCTTGACGTATTGGGTGATCATCTAATGGTGGATACGGCTGGCCGGCTGGGGTTGCGAGCTGGAGTCTACTGGAATGAGGGCGGCGCCGGAACTAATGCTCTCGCCTTGGCCCTCCTGGAGGCTGTGCCGGTTCAGGTAGTGGGAAGTGAGCACTACTTTAGGGGTTTCCACGACCTCACCTGCTCGGCAGCACCTATCCACGATGTGAATGGCCGCATCGTGGGAGCGCTGGCGATGGCCGGCCACCGCAAAGATGCTCACCCCCACACCCTGGCCGGCATCATGGCCGGAGCGCGGGCTATCACCAATCAGCTACAGACCGATATGTACTTGCAGGAGGCTAACCGGCACCTTGGTGAGCTTAACGCAGTTTTTCGCGCCATCTCTGACGGAGTGATGTCGTGGAACCGCAGTGGCAGTATCACCCACATAAATGACCAGGCCGGCGAGATTCTGAATCTCAAGCCGCAGACTGTTCTGGGCCGGCCCCTAGAAGAGGTCTTGCAGATACCAGCGGTCCTCCTGGATGCAATCCAGAATGGGCAGAGCGTGCGAGACGTCGAGGCCAGGTTCGTGGTAGACGACCACACGGCTAATTGCCTGGTCAGTCTGCGGCCGATCCGTGAAGGGCCACAGGAGCCTGTCGGCTATATTGTAACGCTACGACCTATCGAACGAGTACGTCAGCTCGTACACCGGTTAATCGGGTCCCAGGCTACCCTGACCCTTGAGGATATGTTGGGTGAATCAGCCGTGATGCGGCACGTGCGGCGCGAGGCGCGCATCGCTGCCCAGGGCACAGCCCCTGTGCTATTGCAGGGTGAGGATGGCGTGAGCAAGAACCCTCTGGCTCGGGCTATTCACAACGAGAGCAACAGGGCCGCCGGCCCCTTCCTCGCCATGAACTGCCAGGCTATCCCGCACGAGCTGATGGTCAGCGAATTCCTCGGGTACGAGGGCGGAGCCTTCAGTGGCGTGTTGGCTGAAGGCCGGCCCAGCAAGTTCGAGCTCGCTGATGGCGGTACGCTATTCCTGGATGAGGTAGATAGCCTGACGCAGGAACTCCAGGCAGCACTTTTGCAGGTCATTGACACGGGGCACGTGATGCGGCTTGGCGGCACACGGCCGATCCCGATTGCTTTGCGCATCATTGCCGCAACTTCAGCCGATCTGGAACAGCGTGTGGCAGAAGGCAGTTTTCGGTCTGATCTTTACTATCGATTTGGCGTGTTCAGCATCGTGGTACCGCCACTCCGAGAGCGAGTTGAAGATATCCCCCTACTGGTGGAGCGCTTTCTAGCACGGATCACCAAGCAGATGAACCGTCCTGCGCGCATCGATGATGACGCCTTGGCCTTGCTGATGCGGTATCCGTGGCCGGGCAACGTGCGAGAGCTAGAGACCGTATTAGTGCGGGCGGTGGCTCTGGGTGAGGATGGAGACGTCCATGTGGAAGACCTGCCGGCGGTTGTGCGCAACGGTCGCATCTTGACCCCAGAGTCGCCGGTTCCTGAGCCGGTTCTTACACTGGCCGAAGCAGAGCGCGAGGCGATTATCCGCGTTGGCTGGGCATGCCAAGGACAGGTCACTTCAATGGCAGATCAACTGGGTATTAGTCGTACCACTCTCTGGCGCAAGATGAAACGTTTGAATCTAGGCCCAAAGGACTTCAGGCGCCAGAATCGCATAAAGTGAAGCCCCGACAAATCCAGCTACGGCGCAGGCAGTGATCTTGCCTGGCAACCACCAATCCATTCAAGCGGAGCAGGTTTTTCCTGCTGCGAGCCTGTTCTCACCACATCGCGTTTCAAAACGCAACATTTGCGTAATCGCGCATGTTTCATATTGAAACGTCTTACGCTCACAAATTGCTTTCATGAGCCCAGGTGTGGTATTATAGGAGAGTGTGGCGATCCGGCTGCCCAGGACTTGCTTCAGCGTGCCTCAGCGAGAATTTGCATCCAAAGCGTCGGATGATCTCTTTGATTTTCTCCCTCTCTTTCACCGATTTGCCATATTCATGTCCCCTCAATATCTCGATGAGTTTCTCCAATGCTTCATAGGTTTGTGACTAATCTTTGTGTTCTAGAAAGGAGGTGGCTATTCCGAGTATACCAGGACAAGGGACATTCAGCAATGTAGGCGAGTCGTCCAGACATCCAAAATGTCATAATCTGAAAGGAGACGACGAACAATGAAGAAGAATGGTCTGAGGGGAGAATTGATTGCAGAGGTCTTCGGGACCTTCATTCTACTTCTCCTGGGCGATGGTGTCGTCGCCCACGTTGGGCTAGCCCCTCGCGTAGCTGCCCCGGGCTACGACTGGAACACGATCGCATTCGGATGGGGTTTTGCGGTGGTAATGGCCGTGTATGTCGCCGGCGGTGTTTCCGGTGCGCACATTAACCCGGCCGTTACCCTGGCTATGGCCGTGAGAGGTGTCTTTGAATGGGCCAAGGTCATCCCCTACATGATTGCCCAGTTGATTGGCGCTTTCCTGGGCGCCGCCGCTGTCTACCTGATCTACCGTGAAGGTTTGATTGCAGCCGGCATGCCCAATGTCTGGGCTACCGGGCCCGGTTCTATCTTCGGCCAGGCTTTCTGGGGGGGTACTGGCGCCGCCGCGGTTGGAACCTACTCGATAACCAACGCCGCCATCGCAGAGATCTTTGGCACGGCTATGCTGCTGTGGGGTGTTGCAGCGATGGTTGACGACAGGAACCTGGGCCCCGGTTGGGGGGCCAGGTCGAACATGGCACCGCTGCTGATCGGCTTCGTGGTTCTCTCCGTGGGTCTTTCCCTGGGTGGCCCCAGCGGCTATGCCATCAACCCCGCCCGTGACCTGGGTCCTCGCATCTTCGGTGTACTAGTAGGCACCACGGGTCTGTTTAGCGGGCTCTACTGGCTGGTCGCACCGATCATTGCACCGTTAATCGGCGGTGTTCTGGGTATCTTGACGTACGATTGGTTTGTCACGCCCTACCTGCCTGAAGAGGCAGAGTAACCAGTTGGGCTATCCTGCCAATCGAGGGTTAGACTGTATAGTTCTGCTGGGATTGTCGAACGGGAGGGAAGCGAGTGGGCAATCCTCTCCTTCCCTCACCGTTCCCCTTGTGTAGAGTAGAAGTGAAAGGAATGGGTCATGAAGAAACTGATCAACAAGCCTGAAGACGTCGTTGAAGAAGAAATGGCCGGGATTGCCGTTGCGCATCCCGATATGGTGAAGGTTCACTTCGACCCTAACTACATCGTGCGCGCCGACGTGCCCGTACAGGGCAAGGTCGGGATCGTCTCCGGTGGCGGGAGTGGACACGAGCCCATGCACGGTGGGTTTGTTGGGGTCGGCATGCTGGACGCCGCCTGTCCCGGTGCTGTGTTCACCAGCCCAACCCCCGACCAGATGCTGGACGCTACCAAGGCCGTGGATGGCGGGGCCGGCGTACTGCACATCGTCAAGAACTACAGCGGCGACATCATGAACTTCGAGATGGCCGCCGAGCTGGCCCAGGCCGAGGGGATTGAAGTGACGTCGGTGGTCATCAATGATGACGTGGCGGTGCAGGATAGTCTCTACACTTCTGGCCGGCGTGGCGTGGGCGCCACCGTCTTGGCGGAGAAGATCTGTGGCGCTGCGGCTGAGCGGGGTGATGATCTGGCCAAGGTTACAGAACTGTGCGAGCGAGTCAACGCCAATTCGCGCAGCATGGGCATGGCGCTGACGTCCTGCACTGTGCCGGCGGCCGGCAAACCCACCTTCGACATCGGCGATGACGAGATGGAAATCGGCATTGGCATCCACGGCGAGCCAGGCCGGGAGCGAATGAACATCAAGACCGCTGATGAGATCACTGAGATGCTGGCCGATGCTGTCATCAGCGATCTGCCCTACAAAGAAGGTGACCGCGTTCTGGCCTTCGTGAACAGCATGGGCGGTACGCCGGACATCGAGCTATATGTTGTCTATCGGAAGCTGGACGAGATTTGCAAGGCCAAGGGCATTGAGATTGTCCGCAACCTGATCGGGCGGTACATCACCTCCCTGGAGATGGATGGCTGCTCTATCACCCTGCTGAAGATGGACGACGAGATGATCGAACTCTGGGACGCTCCGGTCAAGACCCCGGGCCTGCGCTGGGGAATGTAGGGATTTCTTGGTTGGCCACTACCAGAAAAGATCGGCTACTGAGCGATCAGGTGCCGGCCCTGCGGCTCGGTCACCTGGTCGCTCTCCACCTGAAGTTAGGCATAGACAACAAAATGAGGGTATCTGATGACAGCAGTAGGTAACACTGAACTCGTGGTACGGTGTATCGAATCCATAGCCGAAGTATTGAAGGCGAATCGCGACTATCTAACCGAGCTAGACTCTGCTATTGGCGATGCGGACCATGGCATCAACATGGATCGGGGCTTCACAGCCGTAATGCAGAAGCTGCCCTCCGTACAAGATAAGGACATCGGCACGATCCTCAAGACGGTGGGTATGACGCTCGTGTCTACAGTGGGAGGCGCCGGCGGGCCGTTGTACGGCACCTTTTTTATGCGGGCCGGCATGAGCTTGGGAGACAAGACCGAAATGGACATCTACGATTTTACAGCCGCTCTCGAAGCTGCACGAGATGGAGTAGTCGCCCGAGGGAAAGCGAACCTGGAAGACAAGACCATGGTCGACGCCATCACGCCGGCACTGGAAGCTCTCAAGGAATCCGTTGCTGACGGCGCGGATCCTATCGCAGCACTGCACCGTATGACGGATGCCGCAGAGCAAGGGATGAAGGATACCATCCCGATGTTGGCTAAAAAGGGACGGGCTAGCTACCTGGGGGAGCGTAGTATCGGGCACCAGGACCCCGGCGCTACCTCGTCCTATCTGATCCTCAAGATCATCACCGAGACCATTGAGGCCAACATAGCCAATGGGTAATCGCGGGCGCGTGAATCTTGACCAGGGCATGATCGGTTGGAGGCGATGACATGGGAGATCGAAGAACGCGGAGAAAGCGGAAAGAGAAACAGCCCGAAGACACACAGCAGGAACCCGAACCATCGCAAGGCTGGATAAAACCACGAACAGCCATCATCATCATTGCTGTTGTGACTCTCCTGAACGCGGCCAACGTGTTCTACGCATACTCCAAGTCAGCGGATCTGACTGCGACCGCCGTTTTGACATTGCTAGCATTTGTCACACCCGGACTGGCAGCCGGCCTGGTCTATTTCATACGGCGCAGGCTGGCTGGTTGAACGAAGTCAAGCAGAAGGACAACTGTAGTAGCGTCCCTTCGGAGCTTCATCACAGGGAAGGAGGTGCAGACAGTCACGAACGAAGGTAAGCGGGCATCTACCTGAGTTGCAGCAAGTGATATGATACCATACAAAGGAGACAAGGAGACATGGCGAAGAAATATGCGGCAGCAGTAGACCAGGGTACAACCAGTACCCGATTCATGATTTTTGATCATGGCGGCAACGTCGTCGGCGTCCATCAGATGGAGCATGAGCAGATCTACCCCCAGGCCGGCTGGGTCGAGCACGACCCGATGGAAATCTGGGCGCGCACCCAGGATGTGATCACGGGGGGCCTGCAGAAGACCGGCGTATCCGCCGACGAGATATCGGCTATTGGCGTAACCAACCAGCGCGAGACCACCGTAGTCTGGGACAAGAACACCGGCAAGCCGTACTACAACGCCGTCGTCTGGCAGGACACCCGCACCGATAGGATCTGCAACCAACTGGCCAAGGATGGTGGTCAGGACCGATTCCGACCCAAGGTGGGTCTCCCCTTGGCGACCTATTTCTCTGGGCCGAAAGTCAAGTGGATTCTGGATAATGTGGATGGCGTGCGCACTGCCGCTGAGAGCGGCGATGCCATTTTCGGCAACATCGACACCTGGGAAATCTGGTGGCTCACCGGAGGGCCGGATGGCGGCGCGCACGTAACAGACGTCTCCAATGCCAGCCGCACTATGCTTATGAACCTGGAGACTCTGGATTGGGACGATGAAATCCTGAGCATCATGGGCATTCCGCGCCAGATGCTGCCTGAGGTTCGCCCGTCCAGTGACCCAAAGCTGTACGGCACGACCCCGGCCAGCGGACCGCTAGGCGCCGCCATCCCGGTATGCGGCGACTTGGGCGACCAGCAGGCGGCTCTGGTGGGTCAGACGTGCTACAGCCCCGGTGAGGCGAAGAATACCTACGGCACTGGCTGCTTCATGCTCCTCAACACCGGCACAGAGGCAGTCCCCAGCGAGAGCGGTCTGCTCACCACACTGGCCTACAAAATGGGAGACGAGCCGGCGGTCTACGCTCTGGAAGGCTCTATCGCTATCACCGGCGCCCTGGTGCAGTGGCTGCGAGACAACCTGGAGATGATCGCGGCCTCCAAGGATATCGAGGCGTTAGCTAAGACCGTGGATGACAACGGCGGCATCTACTTCGTGCCGGCCTTCTCGGGCCTGTTCGCTCCCTACTGGCGCTCCGACGCCCGCGGTGTCATCGTTGGTATGACCCGCTATGTCAACAAGGGACATATCGCCCGAGCAGCGCTGGAAGCCACCGCCTATCAGACCCGCGAGGTGCTGGATGCCATGGAGAAGGACTCCGGCGTTCCACTGGAGGCGCTCAAGGTCGACGGTGGTATGGTTTACAACGAGATGCTGATGCAGTTCCAGGCGGACATCCTGGGCGTGCCGGTTATCCGGCCGCAGGTAGCTGAAACCACTTCGCTGGGCGCAGCTTACGCCGCCGGCTATGCAGTTGGCTTCTGGGACGAGATCGAGGCCCTGCGCGAAAACTGGCTGGTGGATGCGACCTGGGAGCCCAAGATGGGTGAAGGAGATCGCGAGGATCTCTATCGCGGTTGGAAGAAGGCTGTCGAGCGCACCTTCGACTGGGTTGAGCACGAGTAAGCGCTGTTTGATCGTCGAAGGTCCCCTGACCGAGCGACGTCCTGAGGTCCCTCCCGAGCCTGTCGAGGGGCTTGCCGAAGGGGCGAATAGGACTCGGTCAGGAGACCTTCATCCATCATAGGGACGTATTGCGTACTGCGTATTGCGTATTCTGGGTTGTGCAGCGCGTTGCCCTGACCCTACGCAGTACGCAATACGCAGTACTCTCGTATCAATCTGCAAACAGTAGCTAAACACATACAAGGATAGGTTGGAGGTCATGACTGCACGAGCCATTGTGATTGGCGCCGGCTCCACTGGAGCAGCGGTAGCCCATGATCTGGCGTTGCGGGGACTCGACACCATCGTCGTCGAGCGAGGCGAAGTAGCTTCAGGCACAACCGGCCGAAATCACTGCCTGCTCCACAGCGGCGGGCGCTATTGCGTCAAAGACCACGAATCGGCTATCGAGTGCATCGAAGAGAACGTGATCCTGCGTAAGATCATGCCGGACGCCCTGGAACTCAACGACGGCCTCTTTGTCGCCATCACCGATGATGACATGGACTACAAGCCGCTGTTCCTCGAAGGCTGCCAGGCGTGTGGCATTCCAGCCCAGGAGCTAAGTGCCGGGCAAGCCCTGACTCTGGAACCGAACCTCAATCCAGAACTGAAAGGCGCTGTGCGGGTGCCGGATGGCGTGTTTGAGCCTTCGCGACTATGCATGAGCTTTCTTGCGACAGCAAAGCAGAACGGCGCCAGAGTCCATACCTACACGGAAGTTCTCGACCTGCTGACCAACGGTCAGGGCAGGGTCACGGGTGTTAAGGTGAGGGATCGAACGCGCGACGAGATCTTCGACATCGAAGCCGACATCGTGGTGAGCGCGGCGGGACCGTGGGCCGAGCATATCGCTGCGATGGCCGGCATAGACGTCCCGGTGCGCCCCACCCCCGGCGTCATGGTCTCCATGAAAGGGCGATACGCCAACATGGTCATCAATCGGCTCAACTACTCCTCAGATGGCGACATCGTCGTGCCTCAGCGTGAGACATCCATCATCGGCACCACCTCGTGGAAGGTCAAGGATGCCGACTACATCCCCATCCCCGAGGATCACGTGCAATTGATGCTCCAAAAAGGGGCAGAGTTGCTACCTCCACTGGCAGAAACGGAGCCCCGAGGCATCTTCGCGGTAGCCCGTCCTCTCATCGCCAAACCAGGCGTCGAAGAGGGGCGGGAACTAAGCCGCACCTTCCAGTGTTTCGATCACGCCGAGGACGGTGTTGAAGGCATTGTCACAATCTCGGGTGGCAAGACGACGAGCGCTCGAGCCATGGCGGAGACAACGGCCGATGTTGTCTGTCGCAAGCTGGGCGTTGACGCGCCCTGCCAGACCGAAACTACCGTCCTAGCCTCTTATCGAGACTACTACCTGCTGTAATCTGGCTTTTGTATCTCGAGAACAAGATCATGAACTGGCAGATTCATTATCGTGTCTACAGACAGAAGTCTGACGCCGGCCGGCCTCACTATGAAGACTTCACCGTCGCGATCAAGCCTGACGAATCGGTGCTGGACGGTATCGAAAAGATCTGGGCTCAGCAGGACCAGAGCCTGACTTTCCGCCACGCCTGCCACCATGCTTCGTGTGGCACCTGTGGCATGCGCGTAAATGGCATCGAAAAGCTGAGCTGTGTCACATTGATCCAAGATGTGGCACGGGATGGTGATACGTTGACCATTGAGCCAATGCGCCACTTCCCCGTGGTCAGCGATCTCGTGGTGGACATGGGGCCGTTCTTCGAGAACATTAAACGGACCGAATTCAGCATCATGCGCTCAGCAGAGCCATGGCTGGCGAATCGGAGGCCGGCGCCCGCGGCCGAAGAGAACTTCATCCGCTTTGAGAATTGTATCGAGTGTGGGCTGTGTGTGTCGGCCTGCCCCATAGCCGGCACTGACGAGACGTTTCTGGGGCCGGCGGCTTTGGCCGGCATCTGGCGAATGATTGAGGAGCCGCGTGGACAGAACACGACTACCCTATCGAAGATGGCAGACACTGCCCACGGTGCCTGGCGGTGTCACACCGCGCTGGAATGCACATCCGTCTGTCCGTCTAACGCAGACCCCGGTGGCAAGATCATGCAACTCCGCCGGCAACTCATCGTGGACCGCCTGAAGGATCTGTTGGGCCTTCCGAGCTAATGGGAAAGGGAGCGCATAACCATGCAGCAAGAACTCGGGCAACGTAGTGGCTGGAAAGAGGTGCGGGAGAACTGGCTGAATACCCGCCAGCGAGACCTTGGCATGTGGGCTTTTGCTCTCAATCGGGCAACAGGCTTGTTGCTGGTTATCTACCTGGTCGTTCATTTGGCGGTCTTGAGCCAGTTAGCAGCAGGGCCGGCCGGTTATGATCGGTTCATTAGTCTCATGAAATCTCCCTTCTTCCTCGCCTTCGATATAGGACTCATCGCGGTGTTGCTATATCACGCACTAAACGGGCTACGTGTGACTCTTGTCATGCTGGGGATTGGCGTTATCCAACACCGCTTGATGTTCTGGGCGGCGATGGTCGTCAGTTTACTGGCCCTCATTCTCAGCACATATCTGATCTTTGCGACATAGGGGGAAGATGCCATGGAACAAGGCACACGACTGGAGAAGCAAGGGCATTCCTTGTTGTGGATACTACAAGCGTCCAGCGGAGTGTTGCTAGTGATCCTTGTTTTCCTTCACATGATCGCCCATCACTTCACCGCCGGCAAGCTGTTGACCTACGAAGATGTGGTTGCTTACCTGTCCAATCCTGTGGTGTTGGCTCTCGAAACACTGTTTCTTATTACTGTCACATTCCACGCCCTGGCCGGTGTGCGATCTGTGGTGCTGGACCTTGGCCTGAACGATGATCAAGACCGTCGCCTGACGCGAGTCTTGTGGATAGCCGGCACACTTATGGTGATCTACGGCATCGGACTTACCCTCTACATTACAGCTTGACCTCGGCGATGCGGAAACGTTTGCTGGCGGGGGCAAAGTCAGGTATGAGTGGATCATCTGACTTTGCCCCTTTGCTTTTCTCGGGGGTTCTTGCGAACTACTCGTGCGTGGGCTATAATTTGGATACTATGTGAGGTTGGGTAAGATTGACGAAGCAGAAGCGAAATTCCCGTTCACGGTCTACACAATTAGTCGGTCTGGTGATTGTAGCCCACAGCCACAAGCTGGCCCAGGGGGTCTGTGATCTGGCGGGCGAGATGGCGCCAGATGTGCGCATCGTGCCGGCTGGTGGGCTGGATGACAAGATCTTCGGCACGAACATGGAGCGCATCGTCGCTGCACTGGAGGTTGCGTGGAGCGACAGCGGCGTATTGGTGCTGATGGACCTGGGCAGCGCGGTAATGAGCGCGGAGATGGCGGTGGAAATGCTGCCGCCGGATCGCAAGGGGAGAGTATGGCTGAGCGAGGCGCCGATAGTTGAAGGGGCAATTGCCGCCGCGGTGTGCGCTGCGAGCGGCGCCTCACTGGAGCAGGTCGCTCAGGCGGCGCTCGAAGCGCGTCACATCCGCAAGCTCGGTGACGAAACTGAGGATGCGATTGAAGCCGATACGCTGCTAAGCCCGGGAGTAACAACCCAAGAGGTTCGGCTCCAGGTTCGCAACCGGGTTGGTCTCCATGCCAGGCCGGCAGCGATGTTCGCTCAAACAGCAATGCGCTTTGCCGCTGATGTTCGCGTTCGGGACATCACCACCAACGGCGCACTCGTCAACGCCAAGAGTCTTATCAGCGTTATCGGACTCGGAGCCGGGCAAGGGCATGAGATTGCTATAAGAGCTGCCGGCCCGGATGCCGCAGACGCCCTGGATGCGCTCCGCCAGTTGGTGGAAGAGACGCTGGTGGAGCTGGAACCTCCAGAGACGGGAGTTGCCCCGACGGAGCCGAGCGTGGAACTAGAGGCCCAAGCTGCGGACGAGCTTGCGCCCGGAATCTTGCGCGGTATTGGCGCGGCGGACGGTGTGGCAATCGGGCCGGCTCACCACTACGGCCATGCGGTCCTCGAAGTCGAGCGCCGATCGATCGATGACCCTGCGACAGAGTGGGAACGGTTTCTTGCTGCCGCAGACGTGGTGGCCGATGATCTTGAGCGTGTGCGTCAACGAGCGGTAGAACGCATCGGGAGTGAGGAAGCCGGCATTTTCGGCGCACAAGCAATGCTCCTGTCCGATCCAGAGTTCCTGTCCAGGGTTCGCCAGGTGATCGAGAAGGAGCGCGTCAACTCAGAGGCGGCGGTCGAAGAGGTTACGGGCGAGTTTGCTGATCGGCTGGCGGGCATCGATCTACCGGTGTTCCAGTCGCGAGCGACCGACGTCCGTACCGTTGGCCAGCGCGTGGTGAAACGTCTACTGGGCAGGGAAGTTGAGTCGCCTGTCTTGCCAGACCATCGGGTAGTGTTAATTGCGCGTGAACTGACGCCGGGTGAAACGGTGGGTCTGGATGTGGAGCGCGTACTGGGCTTTTGCACGGCCGCCGGCGGTGCGACATCCCACACTGCTATCCTGGCTCGGGCGCTGGGCTTGCCGGCCGTGGTTGGTCTGGGGGACACCATTCTCCGTGTAGCTGACGAAACCCCCTTAATCATCGACGGTGCTGCCGGCCAGGTGCTGGTAGACCCCGACGAGAGCACGCAGGCACGCTACGCCGACCAGCGCGCCCGGCAACTCTCAGCCGCAGAACAAGCACTACAGGCCGCACAGCAACTGGCCTTTACGAAGGATGGTCGGCGGGTGGAGGTCGTAGCCAACGCCGGCGATGTGGTGCTGGCTCAGCGGGTGCTGGAATACGGCGCTGAGGGGATCGGTTTGTTGCGCACCGAATTCCTATATCTGGGACGAGATTCGCTCCCCGACGAGGAGGCGCAATACCAGGTGTACCGAGCTGTGGCAGATCTCCTGGGAGAACTACCGCTGATCATTCGGACGCTGGACATAGGCGGGGACAAACAGGTGCCCTACCTGGACCTCGGCGAGGAAATGAACCCCTTCCTGGGATGGCGGGCTATTCGCATTTCCCTGGATCGGCCAGACCTGTTTAAGACACAACTCAGGGCGATTCTGCGGGCCGGCCACGACCGAAATGTAAAGGTGATGTTTCCGCTTGTCGCCAGCATCGACGATGTGCGCCGGGCCAGGGCGCTGCTCCATGAGGTACAGACAGAATTGAGCGCTGCCGGCGTCGATCATGTGCACGAAATTGACGTCGGGATCATGATCGAAGTGCCAGGCGCAGCAGTTCTGGCCGATCGACTGGCCCACGAGGTGGACTTCTTCAGCATCGGCACGAATGATCTGGTACAGTACACCCTGGCAGTGGACCGGGGCAACGAGCGCGTGGCTGGCTACTCAGACCCGTTCCATCCGGCTGTGCTGCGCCTGTTGAAATCGGTGATCGACGGCGCGCACGCTGCCGGCGTGTGGGTAGGCTTGTGTGGGGAACTGGCCGGCCAGCCCGACGCCATCCCTCTGCTCCTGGGACTGGGATTGGACGAGTTCAGCATGGAGCCGGCGTCGATCCCACGCGCCAAACAGATCATCCGACAGCTCACGACCGAAGAAGCGCGGCAAATCGCCGATACGGCGCTCTCGTTCAGCACCGGCCACGAAGTGAGCGAGTATCTGAGAACCCGCGCCGCTATGCTGGATGGCTAGATGGCTGGGTGGCTGAGATTGCCTTTGATCGCCAAAGGTCTCATGACCGAGGCGAATAGGGCTCGGTCAGGAGACCTTCGCCCATCATAGACGCTCTCAGGAGATATGCACTGATGAAGCTGAAAGGCAAGAGGATCGCCTACCTCGTAGAGGAGGGGTTTGAGGATCTGGAATTCTGGGTTCCCGTGATGCGGCTGCGCGAGGAAGGTGCAGAAGTGACGGTCGTCGGGACGGGCAGTAAGGAGATCTACGCCGGCAAGCATGGTCTGACGGCCAGGCCAGATACCACTGCCGACCAGGTGTCCGCCGGCGACTTCGACGCCGTTGTCATTCCCGGTGGGTGGGCGCCGGACAAGCTGCGCCGCTACGCGTCAGTGAAGATGCTGGTGCGGGATGCCTACGCCCAGAACAAGACCATCGGCAGCATCTGCCATGCCGGCTGGGTCCCCGCATCGGCCGGCATCGTGGCCGGCCATCGGGCCACTGGCTCCACGGGCATCAAGGATGATCTGGAGAATGCCGGCGCCACGTGGGTTGATGAGCCGGCTTTTCGGGATGGCAACCTGGTCTGGGGACGGGTCGTTGCAGATATTCCAGACTTCTGCCGCGAGCTGGTGAAAGCCATAGCTGAACATCGCCCTGAAGACTGACGGGAAAGGCCGGGTGACGTAGAACGGTGAGAATTGTAGTCGTTGGTGCGGGCGCAATTGGCTGCCTCGTCGGGGGCCGGCTGGCGGCGGCCGGTCACGAAGTGACGCTGGTGACGCGCGACTGGCTGGCCGACACCATTGCCACCAGCGGACTGCGGCTGAACATCGGCGGTGAGTCGCTCTACGTGCCGGAAATCTCTGCTGTGACGACGGTGAAGGAAGCCGTTTTTGAATTCGGGCCATTTGACCTGGCTCTGTTCACGATGAAGTCCTACGACACCGCCGCCGGCATTAGTGACCTGAGCGTAGCGGTCCAGCAACCACTACCGGTGTTATCTTTGCAGAACGGGGTTGGCAATGAGCAACTGCTGGGCGCCGCATTTGGTCCCAATCACGTGATCGCGGGAGTCATCACTACACCGGCTGAAATGCCAGTGCCGGGGGTCATCCGCGCGTCCTCCGGGGCGGTTGGTCTGGCAGCGCTGGATCGTGAAACTCCCGTCGCCTCTATCGCGACTGTCTTCCGGTCGGCGGACATCGAGACCCGCATCTATGATGACTGGCGCGGGTTGAAGTGGTCCAAGTTGCTTCTCAACATGGTGGGCAACGCCACATCGGCCATCCTGGACTGGCCGCCAGAACAGGTCTTCCGGGATCCGCAGTTGTTTGATCTGGAGTGGCGGGCCTGGCAGGAGGCTCTGGCCGTCATACAGGCCCAGGGCACGCAGGTTGTGTCACTGCCCGGCTATCCCCTGCCCTGGGCGGTACGAGCAATGCGTTGGGCGCCGCGATCGCTCCTGCAACCGCTGTTGCGGCGAGCCATAGCTGGCGGTCGCAGCGGGAAAATGCCGTCGCTGCACATCGACCTGGCCAGAGGGCGGGTGGATTCAGAGGTCACAGTACTAAATGGCGCAGTGGTGGATGCTGGCCGGAATCTGGGTATACCAACGCCCGTGAATGAGGCGCTAACTGACACCCTGATGCGCATCGTTGTGGGTCGCATCGAGAGGGATGCCTTTCGTGGCCGGCCGGACCGCCTTCTGACAGTCGTGGAGTCGAAGCAGAGTCAAAGGGAGCGAGTACGTGGCTAAGAAACGGCGCAAGAAAAAGCGCAGGCGAAGGGGCGCGGAGCCGGAAACCTCATCTGAGCAAACTGACGAGGTGAGACGGAGCAATATGTTTATGTTTGGTGGCGTGATGGGGCTTGCGCTCGGCGCGGTGGTGGCTTACAATCTGTTCCCGACCGAAGGACCCCGAGCAATCGCAATCGGTGCTGTTATTGCCTTCACAACCTGGGTCGGCTTCTGGTTGAACTATGGACGCAAGACGTGACGGTTGGCGTATACCTGCTGTTGAAAGGGATCTAGATGTTGCATGGATGGGAGTTGAAGGGATACGACGCAGCTCGAGATGGCGTCGCGGTGATGGACCGCTCGGCGTGGGGACGTGTGCAGATGGCCGGCGAGGACCGCGTCGATTTCCTGCACCGCATGTCCACCAACGAGGTGCGAGACCTGACACCTGGCATGGCCCGACGAACCGTATTGACATCGGACATCGGTCGAATCGTGGCGGTTGTCACCGCTTACGCCTTGCCTGATCACCTGCTTCTCGTCACCGAACCCGGCGAAGCTGAGAGCGTGATCGGACACCTGGGGCGCTATGTCTTCTTCCGTGATCGCGTCGAGTTCATGGATGTCACAGCCGAGACCGGAATGCTGTGGCTCTGCGGGCCACGAGCGCTGGAGTTGGTTGATGGCCTGGTGGAGCCGGCCATCGCGCAACTCGAAGCCGACGCCTTCGTCCAGACGGATCTCAACGGAGTCGAAACTGTTGTGGCTCGGACGAACGAGTTGGGATTGGCCGGCGTGACGCTGATCTTGGACCGCGTTGCTGCTGAACCGCTGCTCCAAGAACTTCTCGATGCCGGCGCGCAGCTCATGGATGAAAGGGCGTACCAAACCTTGCGCGTGGAGGCTGGTCAGCCCATCTATGGCCGCGAGATTAGCGAAGCGTTCAACCCACTGGAGGCCGGCATGAAGTCGATGATCAGCTTCACCAAGGGCTGCTACATCGGCCAGGAGGTAATCGCGCGGCTGGATACGTACGACAAAGTGAAGCAACAGTTGGTCGGCGTGCAGTTGGAACGGATGCCCGACGCAGAGGACAGGCCGGCGTTGATCTCGGGCGACGACGCGGTCGGCTTTCTGACAAGTTGGGCCCAGTCGCCGACCTTTGGCCCGATTGCGTTGGCCTATGTGCTGAGCAAATACCTGGAGCCAGGGATGGACGTCGAGGCTGGCGACACCGACTCGCCCATTTTAGGGCAGGTTGTGGATTTGCCTTTTTCCTGAATCTGACTATGACTAAACCCTCTGTCCGCTCCCCAGCCGCCGAGTCTTACGGGTTGTCCCCCTGGGAAGCGGCATGGAGTCCGTACGATGAGGACACGTACCGCTTTGTGCTCGATCACGTCGGCTCCGGCGATGTTGTTCTGGAGATCGGGGCCGGCGATCTGCGGCTGGCGCGCCGGCTGGCGGCGGTCGCCCGACACGTGATCGCCGTAGAGATCAATCCCACGGTTCTCACCCGCAACGTGCAACAGCGGCCGCCCAATCTTTCCGTCGTCTGCGCCGATGCCCGGCGCTTCTCCTTTCCCCCAGACACTACCGTCGGGGTGCTGCTGATGCGCCACTGCGAGCACTTTCGATTGTACGCCGAGAAGCTGAGGTCTGTCGGCTGCCGGAGACTTGTCACAAATGCACGCTGGGGGATGGGTGTCGAGGTGGTGAACCTGGGATGGGCGCCACCCTTCGAGGAGGTGCTGGCCGGCTGGTACGCGTGTCGGTGTGGCGCTGTGGGTATCGCGCCGGAGACACAACCTGATGATCTCGCAACGGTGAACGATTTGATTGCGCAGGAGGTTGAATGCTGCCCGGCTTGCTCGTCAACCAGCGGTGATTTTGCGTAGTGTAAACGTATATCGGGCGCTTGATATGCGCTGAGACAAACGCTCGGTAAACGTGTACAATAGAGACAGCATTCTCCTCCTTTGAGAGAGCGCCAGGACTGAGGATAGACGTCCTGGCGCTCTGTCATTTATGCTGCTCGCCTCTGTTCAGCAAGAGCCTGCCCTGAGGTCCCTCCCGAGCCCGTCGAGGGGTCTGCCGAAGGGTCTCCTGACCGCCGCTGGAGCGGTCTCGGCGGAGACCTTCGCCCGACAGGCATTTTAGCCTGGGGTCAGTGGTGGACGATCATGGTTCGGGCGTTGGCGTCGTCTCTGGGCCGGGACTCGGAACGGTGAAGAACCAGGTGC
>JBHHXF010000017.1:0-19264 GCA_046756905.1 Anaerolineae bacterium
ATGTGCCCATGCTGCACAGGGCGCACAGCCGTATTGATGGAGTGCAGATCGTCAGAGGAAACCTCCGGTGAAACGTAACAGAAACGACAACCCAGCCGCATGGATCGAGGTCTTCGTCGAGGAGGCTCAACAGGCTGGTCACACCAGCCTGGATGACATCCTGGAGCTCATACCAGATCCCGAGAAGGATATTGTCCTGATCGAACTCCTGCTTCATCGACTTGAGGAAGCCGGTGTGGAAGTGGATGGGAGCGATGAAACGGTAACAACAGAGCCCGAAAACTCTGGCCGGCTGACCTACGTCGCCAGCGATGACGCCATCACACTCTACTTCCGCGAGGTTGGAACCACACCCTTGCTGGCCCGGGAGCAGGAAGTGGAGTTGGCCAGGCAAATTGAACAAGGCGAAGCGGCCAGAAGGAAGATCGAAAGTGATGAACTCCCCTCCGCTTTGCGGGCAGCGCTGGAGTGCAAGGTCGTGGCCAGCGACACAGCGCGTCATAAGCTCGTAACCGCCAATGCCCGGCTCGTCATCAGCCAAGCCAAGAACTATCTAGGCCAGGGAGTACCATTGCTAGACCTGATCCAAGAAGGCAATATTGGGCTTATGCGCGCTGCCGAGAAGTTCGACTGGCGGCGCGGCCACAAGTTCAGCACCTACGCCACGTGGTGGATCAGGCAGGCTTTAACGCGAGCCGTGGCGGATCAGGGACGCACCATCCGGCTACCCATCCACCGTCAGGAGCAAGTCCGCAAACTGCGTAAGTCCATGCGCGAATTGACGAAGGAGCTGGGACATGATCCGTCGTCCGAGGAGCTCGCAGTAGTTCTGGGCCACTCTCCAGAGGAGGTGGAGCGTCTGATGCAGCACTCGCAACGTCCCATGTCTCTGGAGAAGCCGGTGATGGAGTATGGAGATAGTCAGTTTGGCGAGTTTCTGGAGAGCGGCGATCCTTTGCCAGTTGATATTATCGAGGAAGATGCCCTGGCTCATGACATCCAGACCCTGCTCGGGGCTTTACCATCCCGCGAGGCTCGCATCATTGAGTTGCGCTACGGCTTGCGCGATGGCCACGAATACACACTCAAAGAGGTTGGCGAGCGCTTTGGTCTGACCCGTGAGCGCATCCGTCAGATCGAGAATGATGCGCTGCACCGCCTTCGCAGTCCCCAACGAGTCCAAAGGCTCCGTCCCTACCTAACCTAACAACAATTTCGGTCCCCCACCATCACCAACACCGCTGAGGCTGTTGCTTCAAATCCATCGCCCACATTTGACAGAGCACTAATGTCATGTGTACACTTGTCGATGACAACCATGCACTCCCGTGACCGATTGTTAACCGCTCTGGATGGCGGCGAGCCGGACCGCATACCATGTGCGCTGAGCTTTTACCATGTATCCATCGAGCGCTTAGCCCCGACTGGCCAGTATCGGGACGATATGGTGGATGTACGCTTTGTCCGATTTCCACCCTCGCCGGAAGAGAACGAGCTTCGCCGCCAGGCGCGTCCCTTTCCCCCGGACACGCGCCTGGGCAACCCCAGCCAGGTGACGACCTACGCCCGCTGGCAGTACCGCCCCGAAAGCCCCGACCGGCGCAATCCCCTGGCCCGCGCCGGCTCGTTGGAGGACCTGCACAGCTTTCCCTTCCCCGACGTCAGTGCGCCCTACCATATCGGCCATCTGGCCGACCAAGTCCAAGAGCTGCACGCCCGAGGTTTGGCGGCCGGCGGCAACCTGCCCCACCTGGGCGGCGAGCTGTTCGAGGCCGCCTGGCGGCTGCGTGGCCTGGAGAATTTTCTCGTCGACCTGATCCAGCGCCCCGACTGGGCCCATTTCCTCCTTGACCGCCTGGCCGATCTGGCACGCCGCAACGCGGAAACACTCGCCCGGGCTGGTATCGACGTATTAGCCCTGGATGACGACGTGGGTATGCCAGGCACGATGATGATCAGCCCCGCTCACTGGCGCGAGTTCTTCAAGCCACGGCTGGCAGATATCATTCAGGCCGCCCACACCATCAAGCCCGACCTGCGCGTTCTGTTCCACAGCGACGGCTACTTCGAGCCGATTATCGGCGATCTGATGGAGATCGGCGTGAATGCGATCAACCCTTTGCAGCCGGATCACATGGATGCCGCGCGTATCCGCCGGCGCTTCGGACCCGGGCTGGCACTGTGGGGCACGGTGGGCCGGCAGACCACCTTCAGCTTTGCCACGCCCAAGGAGATCCGTGCGGAGGTGAAGGAACGCGTGGAGGCGCTGGGACGGGCCGGCCTTGTTCTGTGTCCCGCCTACGACATCGACGAGCCGGACATCCCGTGGGAGAATGTGGCCGCTTTTCTGGAAGCAGTCGAGGATTACGGCTAACGTTGGAGCAGACAACGCGTCGTGGAAGACGGCCTTCTGCGACGCGGCCGACTTGGCGCGTGACTAGCGCTTGGGGCACGGGGCGAACTGCCTTTCCATCCCGCCGAGGTAGGTTGTTACTGGGACCGCCAAACACAGGTGGTCAGGCGGTCTGTTCGACCGTTAGGCGCCGGCCTTCATCAATTGACACCTCATCACGTTGGCCACCGTTTTGCTCGGCCTGGATTGTCGAATCCAGGCCCGCCGCGCCGGAGTTGGCGTTTGTCCTGAGCCTACCGAAGGGATCCAGCGAGAGCGGTAATTGACCAGGCACATAAATCGCTACGATGTTGAAATGCCAAGTTCCATATCCGTTATCACTTCATCCAAACTGGATCTGTTTCATTGAACTCGTTCCGGCTGATGTTGACCGCGTCGGTCCCATCCGCTTTTATGACCCAGATTTGGGCGTGGCCCATCTCGCGGTTCGACCAGAACACGATCCGCGTGGCGTCGGGCGACCAACTGGGATGTTTGTCCCACTCCCACTGGTTGTTGGTAAGCCGTTCTTCCTGGCCGGTGTCCTTGTCGATGACGAAGATCTCGTCGTTGCCATCCGCCTGACCCACGTAAGCGATGTTACCGCCGCCCGGAGACCAGGCGGGATCGTAGGTGATGCGGCCGGCCCCGGTCAGGTACCAGGTCCAACCATCAGCTACGTTTTGCCCCCAAATCTCGTAAGTGCCCCTGTACTGTTTAACAAACAGCCGTTGACTGCGATCTGGCGAGTAGGCGTCCAACTCCAGAGCGCGATTGTATGCCCAACGATCGGTCAGTAACGCTACATGACTGCCATCGGGATCCATGACGAAGACAGCCGGCTCGCCCAGCCGATCGGACAGGAAGGCGATCTTGCCTCGGAGCAGGGCCGGCAACTCCGCAGGAGTAGGCGTCGCGACAGGCGTCGGCGTGCCGGTGGCTGCCGGCGTCATCTGATCCAGCGGGATCAGCAGCGGCCTCGGCGTCGGCGTGAAGGCCGGTGTAGCAGTCCAAGCATTGGGGGGCCACGGGGTGGGTGTGCCGTAAACAAAGGCCGCAGCCGTGGCTACCTTTGCGTGCCATTGGGTGGTGGCGGCGTTGGCCGGCGTGGCCGTATGAACTATGACCACCGGTGTCACCCAATCGGGTGGCAGTGGGGTGGGGGTGTGGGTTGGTGTTGGTGTGCCGGTGCCTGTGTAGGGCGTAGCTTCGGCCGTGGCGGTCATGAGCCGAGCGGCGAGCGTTAACACGTTTTGTGGTGTCGGAGTTGGCGGCACTCCGGTTATGATGACATAGCGCGGTGTGGGAGAGGGAGGTGGCGTTGCCGGCGCCGGCCCTACCACCAGGCGCAGGATTGGTATCTGACCCAGCGAACCGGTGCCGTATCCGCTATCCCATGTAAACAGATTGTTTGGACCACTGGCCGGCCCCCGGACACGGAATGAGATTTGGCCATCGAAGGTGCGGGCGCGCAATGCCTCTACGGCCTGTGACCCGAAAACCAGCGTGTTGGCGCCGCCGGTTGCCAGATCGCCAGCGGTCAAGGGCGGGGTGAGCGTCAGGACTGCCCCGTCGGGACGCTGCAGTGCGCCGAAGTCTTTCTGCTGCCAGTCCGTGTCCATCCAGGGCTCCAGCAGGTCTACGACCCAGGTGCCCTGGCTTCCCAGCCACTGATCGGACAGCCCAACCAGCGTCAGGTCAGCATAGTTGATGGGTGTTCCAGCCGGCACATCCGACAGGTCGAACTGGATTGCCCCGATGTAGACCTGGTCGTCGAACACGCCGGCGTAGATGTTGTAGTCACCCAGGTGGTTAGGGGTCTCGTCCCCCTGGCGTACCCACCCTCCGGCGTTGGGGGCCGGCGTGATCACGAGTATTTGGCCACCGGGCGGCGGTGTCACCTCGGGCAGTGCCAGCGGCAGCATGGTGGGCCGCTTTGTGGGCGACGGTGGCAAAGTATCCGAGGGCAGTGGTGTGGTTGCCAGCGCAGGGACAGTGGAGCCGGCCAGCAGCCCGCGCTCCGGTACCGCCGTGCCCGAACCGGGCGCTACCGTCTCGGTGATGGGAGCAGGACTTCGGAACAAGAACTGGCCTGTAGTGGCGAGCAAGACCACGATGAAGAGAATGCTGCCCCATAGAACGAGTTCTGCGGGCGGTGTATGTCGAATGCGATCGAAAATGCGTTGCATAGGGCCTAATGGGGGGGTGCGTAGCTTTCCCGCAACTGATCCGCCAGATCATCGAATAAAGGCACTAGCGTCTCCAGATCGACGGGCTTGAGCATGAGTGGTAGATATCACGCACGCTGGTATCAAGACTCTCCGCGCAAGGCGCGTTCAAAGGCGTCCACCAGAGCCGGGTCTACGCCGGCGATCTCTGCCACGGCGCGGACCGGCGAGGGCAGCGGTTCCTGCCACAGCCAGGAGATCTGGAGCCAGAAATCGGCCACGGCCTGGGCATGATACCTCCCTGCCTCATCTGGGAACACCGGGTGATAGCGCTCGTCCGGGCCCAACTGGTAGAACTCCGCCTGCTGTCGCTGCGGGTCGATGAGCCAGTACTCCGGCACGCCGCCGGCCTCGTACTCCAGGAACTTCTCCCCCCGGTCCCGCCCAACACTCTCCGGCGAGATGATCTCCACCACCAGGTCAGCCGGCCCTTCCAGGTAGGTCTCCCCCAGCCGCTCCAAATGCTCCGCCGCCACAAAGAGCAGATCCGGCTCCCGACCATGCTCCAGCTTCATCTGGAAAGGAGCCTGGACGACCACTCCGAGACGGCGGGACCTGACGTAGGCACGCAGTGTTTCGAATAGGAAACCGCCGATGTCTTGATGGCGCTTCGACGCCGGAATGTACATCACTGCCTCCTCGTCTACCCATTCGGCCAGGGTGTCTTCGTCGGTCCAGGCCAGGAACTCTTCGTAGGTCATTTTGTCGGGCGGAGAGGGTGTCAACAGCACGTCCAGCAAGCGACGTCGCAGGGCTGCCTCGCCGGATGTAGCGGTCGGCAGCCGGCGCTCAAGGGCTTCAGCCCAATCAACAACTTTGGGTTCGTTCATCTGTCACCTCGCGCCCCGATGATACCACATATCGCCCCGCAGGGCAAAGGGACCATTCCCCCTACAGCTTCACGACTCGTGCTTCGCCGGCTCTCACCTCGCGTGTAGCATTGCGCGTGTCTACCACCAGCCGGCTATTCTCAACGACCCACTCCCAGTCATAGGAGCTGTGATCTGCCGCGATCACGACACAGTCGGCTGCCCGCAAGGCGTCGCGATCCAGGCTCACGCCTGTCATGACCAAGCCATCTACGTCGAGGTGGGGCACGTAGGGGTCGTGGTACGCCACGTCGACACCCTTCTCTTGGAGGAGGTGGATTAGATCCAGGGCCGGCGACTCCCGCAGATCGCCCACGTCGGCCTTGTAGGCGACACCCAGGACAAGCACCTGGGAACCTTTAAGAGGCTTGGCGGACTCATTAAGCGCATCGGCAATTTTGCCCAGGACGTACTGGGGCATTCCGAAGTTGATCTCACTGGCCAGTTGGATGAAGCGGGCGTTGTAGTTAATCGTCTTGAGCTTCCAAGCGAGGTATTGCGGGTCGATTGGGATACAGTGGCCGCCAAGACCAGGGCCAGGATAGAACGTCATGAAGCCAAAAGGCTTGGTATCCGCCGCCTCGATCACCTCCCAAACGTCGATCCCCAATCGGTCGCACATGATGGCTACCTCATTTACCAGGGCGATGTTCACCGCGCGGAAGGTGTTCTCCAATAATTTCACCATCTCCGCCACCTTGGGGGAAGCGACCGGCACCACCCGTTCGATGGCCGTTGCGTAAAACGCCTGAGCCATGGCGGTGCAGGCCGATGTCATACCACCGATCACCTTGGGGGTGTTGCGAATAGTGTAATCCTTACGTCCGGGGTCGATCCGCTCAGGAGAGAAGGCCAGGAAGAAATCTTCGCCAACTGTTAGTAACGATTTGTCATTTGTCAGTTGTGAGCTTTGCAAACGCGGCAGAATCAGCTCCTCGGTGGTGCCGGGATAGGTGGTGCTTTCCAGCACGATCAGCATATCGGGGTGGAGATGCCGGGCAATGGCATCGGTGGCGGCGATGATGTATGACATATTTGGGTCTTTGGTTTTGCTCAGGGGCGTAGGCACGCAGATGATCGCCACGTCCACATCGTGGAGAACATCGTAGTCGGCGGTGGCAAGCAATTTGGGATTGGAGATTGGAGATTGGAGATTGGGGATTGGGGATTGGAGGTTTACTGATAACTGATCACTGTTCACTGATGGCTGTTCACCGTTCACTGTGCCGGCGACGAGGGGCGTTAGCTGCTCCGATGGGACGTCGGAGACGTAGGATTCGCCTCGGTTGACGGCGTCGACGCGCTCCTGATTCACGTCGATGCCGATGACGCGGAAGCCGGCCTCGGCAAAAGCCACCGCCAGCGGCAGGCCAACGTAACCCAACCCTATCACAGCCACTGTCGCCTGTCGTCTATCGATTTCCTGCAATAAGCTCATTTGAGGGCACCTCTTTTATTCCCAAGGTCAAAAAATCGCCTATCCGGAGAGATTGAGGTTCAAACTTCATTAACGGGTGCTGCGGGGGACCAGGGCACCATTATAGCCAGGGAAATTCTATCCGATCAACGTTGTGTCCATTTCTGGATAACGAACTCTCACACCAGAAGATACGGCCCGCGTCAATCAAGTTGACGCCGTGGTCTTGATTGATTTGGGTGTACTCATATCCAGTAGGGGCGATCCCTCGCGGTCGACCTGGCCGATCCCTTGCAGTCGACCTGGGCGAGTGCAAGACCCGCCCCTACCAATCCAATGTGATCGCACCCGATTGATTTCACCTGGGGAATGCGCTATAATGGTGGCAGAGGTATCACAAAGCGATGGATCGACGACGGTTTCTGAAAGTGCTGGCCGGCCTTGGCGGGG
The DNA here is from genome assembly GCA_046756905.1 of Anaerolineae bacterium. GTDB lineage: Bacteria > Chloroflexota > Anaerolineae > Epilineales > JAANWY01 > JBHHTZ01. The sequence continues at coordinate 7,357 of JBHHXF010000017.1, forward strand.
TCGTAATAACGTCGACATTGGTGGAAGCCTGCAACCGGGCGGTGCCGGCATCTCAATCGCCAACCACAGCAACTGCCACAGATGCAATCACAGAGATCGCAGCATCCACCGATTCGCTCGTCCGCCAGAGCCCCACAGCCGCAGCGACCCAAACAGTTGTCACGGAGCATCCAATGGCACGCGTAGCCTTCGTAAAGACCCGGGACCGGATAGCCGGCGTCAACAGAGCGCTGGACCTGCTGGAAAGCAACCCCGTGAAGGGCAAGGACCTGTTTCTGAAACCGAACTTCAACAGTGCCGATCCAACGCCCGGCTCTACCCACAACGACATCCTGAGATCTCTGGTTCGAAGACTTCACGCGATGGGCGCCGGTCGCGTGACTGTCGGCGATCGCAGCGGAATGGGGGATACGCGGAGCGTCATGCAGCGCACAGGCGCCTTCCAGATGGCGGAGGAGATGGGCTTCGACGCCATGGTGTTTGACGAACTAAATGCCGACGACTGGGAGTTGACGCAAGTTGCGGGCAGCCATTGGCAAAACGGATTCGCTGTAGCTCGGCCTGTGATTGAGGCTGACGGCGTCGTCCAGACCTGCTGCCTTAAGACGCATCGGTACGGCGGGCACTTCACTCTGTCCCTCAAGAACTCCGTCGGAATGGTCGCCAAGCGGGTACCCGGAGAACAGCACGATTACATGCACGAGCTACACAGTTCACCCCATCAGAGACACATGATCGCTGAGATCAACGCCGCCTATCAGCCAGATCTGATCCTGTTGGATGGCGTCGAAGCGTTCGTTGATGGGGGACCGGCCCACGGGAAACGGGTTGATTCGCAGGTCATCCTGGCCGGCGCCGACCGGGTGGCCATCGACGCTGTCGGGGTGGCGATTCTACGATATTTCGGCACCACACCGGCCGTGAGCCAGGGCGCCATTTTCCAGCAGGAGCAGATCGCACGCGCCGTGGAGTTGGGGCTGGGTGTGGACAACCCCCAGAAGATCAAGTTGATCACTGGCGACCCGGAGAGCGCGGCCTACGCCGACGACATTCGGCAGATACTCCGAGAAGGGTAGGGTTGGTGAAGTCATTGGCTGAAGAATTTGAGCCGGCCTACCTCAGCTTGATGCGCACCGGCGAGCTAAGGCAACGCGTCCGGCAGGCCTATGAGCGCTTGGAAGACTGCGATTTGTGTGCGCGGTACTGCTATGTGAATCGCCGCGAGACGATTCGAGGTGCTGTATGTCGCACGGGCGAGCGCGCCGTGGTACACTCCTTTGGCGCCCACCACGGCGAGGAGGATCCGCTGCGCGGCCGGCGTGGATCGGGAACAATCTTCTTCTCGTGGTGCAACCTGCGGTGCGCCTATTGCCAAAACTGGGAGATCAGTTGGCAGGGCGTCGGACGGGAAGTGGAGCCGGATGAGTTGGCCGGTATGATGCTTGAGCTCCAGGACCGGGGCTGCCACAACATCAACTTCGTCAGCCCCAGCCACGTGGTGGCCCAGATTCTGGCGGCGACGCTCATCGCAGCCGAGGCCGGCCCATCGACAGGCTCAGGACGAGGCCTACGCCTGCCCCTGGTCTACAACACGGGCGGTTACGACAGCCCCGAAGCACTGGCGCTGCTGGACGGCGTCATCGACATCTATATGCCCGACCTGAAATACGGCGACCCCGACATTGCTCGCAAGTACTCCCGCGTGCGCGACTACCCGGCTATCAACAGGGTGGCCGTGAAGGAGATGCACCGCCAGGTGGGTGACCTGCGGTTGGACGATGATGGCATTGCACTACGTGGCCTGTTGGTCCGCCACCTGATCTTGCCGGACGACCTGGCCGGCACGGAAGCAATCCTGCGCTTCCTGGCTCAGGAAATTTCACCCGACACGTACATCAACCTCATGGCCCAGTACCGGCCGGCCTTCCGCGCCCACGAGCACCCACCGCTGGACCGCGCCATCACCGGCGACGAATATCGCCAAGCATTCGAACTGGCAGACAAGTACGGTCTACGCCGGCTGGACCAACGGCGTGCTCGTGCTTGGATTGTCCTGTAGGGGCGAGGCAAGGCGGAGAGCACGTTCTTTCGTAGATGAACGTTCAATCCGCCTTGCCTCGCCCCTACACGCCGAGGATTTCGGCCATCACCTCGGGGTATTTCAGGGCCGTACCCGTATTGATAAGCACGACGCGGTGATCCGGGTGAAGCCAGCCGGCCTCCCGCAACTGCCTGGCTGCCGCCACCGTTGCCGCTCCCTCGGGACACATCGACAACCCCTCGGTCTTGGCCGCCAACTGCATCGCCTCTCCTATAGCTTCGTCAGACACAGCCACGGCTGTCCCTTGAGTTTCGCCCACAGCCTGAAGCACCAGAAAATCGCCCAAAGCTTTGGGAACACGCAAGCCGGCTGCCATCGTCTGAGCGCCCTCCCAGAACACCGATTCGTCGCGACCTTCCTCGAATGCGCGCACCAGGGGAGCGCAGCCGGCGGCCTGCACCACTACCATGCGGGGCAGCGGGTCGGCCACCCAGCCGATCTCACGCAATTCGCGCAGCGCCTTCCAAATACCAATAATGCCCACACCGCCGCCGGCTGGATATATTACCACGTCTGGCATCTGCCAACCGAAGAACTCGGCAATCTCCAGCCCCATCGTCTTCTTGCCCTCAATGCGGTATGGCTCTTTCAGTGTCGAGACGTCAAACCAGCCGTGCTCGGCAATACCTTGGGCGATTAGCTGGCCGGCATCCGATATGAGCCCGTCGACCAGGGAGAGCTCAGCGCCGAAAAGCTGGCACTCCAACCGATTGATGGCCGGCGAATCCTGCGGCATGGCCACATGCACCTGGATGCCGGCCCGCGCGCCGTAGGCCGCCCAGGCGCCGCCGGCGTTGCCGGCGGTTGGCATGGCTACAGATGCTACGCCCAGCTCCTTTGCTCGGGATATGCCGGCGCTGGCCCCCCGCGCCTTGAAGGTCCCTGTCGGATTTAGCCCCTCATCTTTCACCCACAACTGGTCGAGGCCGATGTACTCGCCGAGCCGTCTCGCTCGCAGCGTGGGAGTCCATCCTTCCGACAGCGAAACTACATTGCGGGGATTGGCCACGGGCAGGAACTCCAGGTAACGCCACATGTTTGGCGGGCGTCGGGCCAGGTTGGCTGGTCGGAGATCGGCGGTCAGTGCTGCCAGGTCGTACACTGCCTGCAGCGGCGAGCCGCACGCGCACAAATTGAGGAGCTCGCCGGCATCGTAGCGAGCTCCACACCTGGGGCACTCCAGATGATCGAGATAACTCATTTACACTTCGTGCCCAATTCCGATGAGACCATCATCACATCGATCACGTTGATGGTCTGATCGATGTTCACGTCGTAGGTAGGATCATACGACCCGATAACCCTCCACGATTGCGACACCACGGAGATGTCGCCGGCGTCGATTATGCCACTGTTGTTGAAGTCATGCTGCAGAACACAAGCCGCGGGCGGCGTGTTGGGCGCCGGCTTCCCGAAGTCCATGGTCCAGAAATGTCGATAGCCCGCCGTACCGCTATCGAAATAGCCCACCCCAATATGCGCATAATCCCCTAGAATGTTCGCCCTGTGACCCGCACTCCCCATCCACGCATTCACAACCTGCTGCGGTGTTGCCTGCCCACAGGCCACATTCTCTGCCAGCCCGTAAACTGGTGTATACCCATGCTGCTGAATGCGCGTGCTCCACGATGTTCCATCGCTGCTACCATGCCCACAGAAGCTGTTGGCGCCCATATCCATGCTGTGAGCTTCGGTCGCATTCTCCAGCATATAGTGAATCGTCAGCAGGGGTAGACCCCTACTGGCACGTTCCTGGTTGACCAAATCGACAACCTGTTGCTCATAGCTGCCTGTGGCCGTGACCGCCGGCGCTGCTGGACAGACCACCTGCAGTACGATCAGAACCACCAGAGTGGCTGCTATCAGGTGTCTACGCAAGAGACCGCCTCCTACACGAACATCTATCTCATCAACAATGGGAGTCGAACCGGGGCGGAGAGAGCCGGCTCTGTGGAGAACAGACCGTCGATAGCATCGGCCGGCAGCACCTGAGCGACCGCATCGGTGACGATGATCCGGTTGAAAGTGAGGGCGCTGGTTCCGGCACCGACAACGCGGAATGTGATCTGTGCCAGCGCACCAGAACCGTCTGCGCCGGCGGCTGTGCCATAGGAAGCGCCAGCATACCGTATTTCGCCCTCTCTCAGCGCCGGCCCCAGAGGCACGGGGGTCCGCCCGGTACTGGTGAGAAACGGCCCCAGTTCAGCATCTGTCGCCTGGAGGATCGCCGGATCGTAGCCCAGATGAAACTCAAACGCTCCCAGATTCACAATCTCGTCTACCCATACTGTGATGACAACTGAGTCACCCACGTTTCCGACCAAGCGACCTGGCTCCAACCTGACTGTGACAGTATCTGCGTCCACCGGCTGCAAGCCGCCGGACAGCAAGCCGGCTAGGAGCACAATGGCCACGATCATTCCCCGTGATCTTGCCCACATGGCGCCACATCCTTTCAGGCGTTTAGAGGCCGTTCAAAAGGCTAGCACAAAAGCATCTTTGGCGCTTGACGACTAGACGACACCTACCCCATGATTTGTAGTTGCTCTGGATTACTCAGCCCGCGATACCCACAAGGCCTCCATGAACGCGAGAACGCCCAGCAGAAGCAGAGCGTTGGTCAACGTCAAGATGCGCAGCATACGAAGCCAGGCGCACAGCGTCACGAAGCCGGCTATCATGAGCCCCTCCCTGACCGCCCGCTGTGGATCACGCCGGCGTAGAGCTGCCGGCAGTCGGTGGTCGTAGTAAGCCCGGAAAAGCAGGAGCATTAACCCGAAGACCGCGCCAAACAGCAGACCCAGAAAGAGCAGGCGCGTCATTGAGGATGGCGGGATGGAGAGGACAAGGCCGGCTAACGCAGCCACACAGCCCACCAACAGCAGCCACGGCCCAAAACGGGTCAGTAGATGTCGTGCGCGCATAACGCACATTATACATCGAAATGATGCCCGACGCCAAGCTTTCATCTGGCGATCCGGCGGGGCCGGATGAGCAGTCACATGCCCGGGCGGGGCGCCTTGAAGCACGAAATTGTTAGATGGCTAGATGGCTGGATGGCTGAGAGCTACGCAGCCATCCAGCCATCTAGCCATCTAACCAACTAACCAACTGTTCTCGAAGAGTCGCCTCTACCCTTGACAGCCATCCGAGAAAGCACTACAATCGTCGGCAGTATGTACCAAATCGGACTGACGGGGAACATTGGCACAGGCAAGAGCACGGTGCTGAAAATGCTGACGAAACTGGGGGCGAAGGTCATTGATGCCGACCAGATCGCTCATCAGGTTATGCAGCCTGGCGGGCCGGCCTACCAACCCGTTGTTGAAGCGTTTGGCCCAGACGTGCTGCGCTCCGATGGCACTATCGACCGCGCGAGACTGGGCGAGATCGCCTTCAACGACCCAGCCGCTCTCAAGCAATTGGAAAACCTCACTCACCCGCCAGTGGGCCAGATCATCGCTCAGCAGTTGGCAGCGACCGATGCCTCGGTGGTCGTCATCGAGGCCATCAAGCTGATCGAGGCCGGCATGGCAAGCAGCGGCGACGCCCTCTGGATCGTGACCGCCACCCGCGAACGACAGATAGAGCGGCTCATGGCGACGCGACAATTGAATCGGGAGGAAGCCGAAGCGCGGGTCGACGCCCAGCCCTCAATTGAGCCGAAACTGCCACTGGCGGACGTGGTTATAGAAAACAACGGAACGATCGACGGACTGTGGAAACAGGTGCGGTCTGCCTGGGAGCGAATTCCCGAAGAGGAGAGACGAGCTAAGCAATGAAAGAGTTTGCCCAAGATCACCCCTATCTGACCGCATGGGGCGCACTGGCGGTTGGCATGGTGGCTATCCTATTCTGGGCGGCGCGGGACGCCGGCCTGCTCCCAAGCCAGATGGCCGCCCTGGTCATCGCAACCATATTGCTGGCCGGCGCCTGCGTGTGGATCATCAGTTGGGAAGACAATGAAGAGGAATTCGATGTCGATAGCCCCAATGCGGATTGACGCAGTGCCCGAAAGCGCCCAGACCATGGTCGCTAAAGCCGCCACCGACCTCATTGAACGCCATGACCTGGACCCTGAAATCGTTTCGGTCACGAAACTAGAGCGGATCGAACGCCTGGACACCGAGAACGAAACACCCTCGTACGGTGATTTTGGCCTGGGTGCGCCAGACGACTACCGCATCTTCTTCCTGGCAAAAGGCGTGCAGTACGTCTACGAGACGCGGCGAGGTAAGTCCCTCAAACTGACCGCAGAGCAATTCGTCGTTTAGCCCTGGTGGACCCAGCCGCCGCTATCGGCCGGTACTCCAACCAGCGTAGAGCGACCGTCAGAGACCGCCCCTAAATCAACACCTCAAAACCAGTTTGAAGAGGTACAACTCCTGTTGCTCGCCGCGTATCAATATTATTGATTGATATATTGAGTTTTCCAATATTCGCTTGACAAAAATAAAAGTCTGTGCTACAATATTGCAGTCAGTGGTAGAAACCCAAGCGGCGCAGCTTCGTCCCGAGGTCTCCGCCGAGGCGTTCATCGGAGGACTTGCCAAAGGGTTGCCGCGAGTTCTATCGCCGAACGGCTGATTAGAACCCTATTCACGGGAGAGAATGATATGACATATCCTGTTCCCGGGCGATGCCCGGTGTGTGACGACGAGATGACGGTGACACGGCTCCACTGCCGGCGCTGCGATACGGCTGTGGAAGGCCGCTTCAACTTGGGGGCGTTTGCTTATTTGAGCGCCGAACAGTTGAACTTTGCAGAGCTGTTCATTCGCAGTGACGGCAAACTGACCCGCGTCGGCGAGGAGTTGGGGCTATCCTACCCCACTGTTCGCAGCCGGCTCAACGATGTTATTCGCGCCCTGGGCTACGATGTGGAGGAAGAACGGCTAGAAGAGGATGCCGAGCGCCGGCGAGACATCCTGGGGGAGTTATCTGAGGGCAAGATCACACCCGAAGTGGCGGTGAAGCTACTCAAAAAGGTGTAAACATGGTTGCCGGCGCTGTACGACGTCAAGAAGTATTCCGTGGCCTCCGGCCGCTCAACCCAACGCGCGACCTGAAGCAAGTCGTCGATCTGTTGCGCATCGCGTTTCCAGAAGAACTGGGCCGCCCAGAGGCGGCCTGGCTGCGGGATGTAGAGACTCTTGGAGCTTTGAAGCCGCTCATCTGGCTGGTGAATCAGTTCAACATGGCGCTGGGGGGCTTCTTCTACGGCTTTGTATGGATCGAGGACGGTCGCGTCGTCGGTAACGTGACTATCAGCCGGCTGTCGTCACAGAACTGGCTGATAAGCAACGTAGCTGTCCACCCCGACTATCGCCGGCGCGGTATCGCGCGTGAACTCATGGAAGCTGGCGTCGACTGGGTTGGAAGGCGCAACGCCCAATGGGTGACTTTGGAGGTACGCCGTGAAAACGTGCCGGCCAAGTCACTCTACTTCGACATGGGATTCGTTCTGGTCGAGGGAACGACGGAGCTAGAGCGGCACGGGGCGGAACCAACCTCGCACATCGCTGCTCCCGATGGATACCGGCTCCGGCCGGCACGCCCGGAAGACGGCCTCCAGATGTATGAACTCGCCCGCGAGTTCACGCCGGCCCTGGCACAGCGCATCGAGCCGCTCCGCCAGCAAGACTACCAGGTTGGCTGGCTAGGTCGCGTGGCACTGGGGGCGCGCCAGCTCTTTGGGCTGCCGGCAACGCAGCGGTGGGTCGCCGCCGATGCCGGCGGACGCCTGGTCGCCCTTCTGGAGGCTCGCATGGGTGGGTATCGTCAACAATTGCGTTTGCTGATGCACCCCGACCTGCACGATATACTGGCAGAAGCTCTCGTGACCAGAGGCCTGGAAGCACTGGCTGGACGACGGCGCGTCATCCGCGTCCAAGTTGATGCGGACCACACCGCAGTGATTGTCACTCTAGAGGCGCATGGATTCCGCGAGGTTCATACACTGGACCGCATGGCGCTAGAGCTAATCAGTAACTAGTGGTTAGTGGTTAGTGGTTAGTGGTTAGTGAACAGCAGACTGATCACTGATCACTGATCACTGGCCGATGAAGTCACCGAAAGGATTCTGTCGATGACCACAATAGATGAAAGAATGCAAATTCTACGCATGGTGGAATCGGGTCAGGTCTCTGCGGAGGAAGGGGCCCGACTGCTGGAGGCGGTGGAGGGTAAGGACGGGGATTCGCGCCAGCCTCGACAGAAGGCTCGCTGGCTGCGCGTCCGGGTCACAGATCTGGAGACAGGCCGGCACAAGGTCAACATCAACCTGCCCATGGGGCTGATGGACATCGGGGCCAAGATCGGCGCCAAGTTCGCAGCGCCGGCTGACTTCGACATCGAGGAGTTGGTAGCGTCCATCCGCAGCGGAGCCCATGGCAAGATCATAGACGTCGAGGATCAAGAAGACGGCGAGCGCGTCGAAATCTACGTCGAGTAAACGCACAGAGTGGACAGCCTCTAAAGAGCCAGAAACCGGGTTTCTGCACCGGCTAGGCAAGCATCTGGTCAGTGATACGGCATCGCAACCGAAACTTACTTCTGCGGTGCAAAAACCTCGTTTCTTCAGTTTCATGGACCTGGAAACCTCAACTGATGAAGCCCTGTGAGTGAGTCAGGGCATCACACAGATGATTAGGAGCAGTAAGGATGACAGAACACGCAGCCGATAGAGCCTGGGACAGTGAGCTAGATACACGAATTCAGGAGTTGGTGGAGCGCATTATCCGCAGAGCTACGAAAGTAGTTGAAAAGACAGTTCGCGACACCTCGCGCGCAGAGCAGCGAGTCCAGAAAGCAGCAGAGAAAGTGCGCCGGCAGGCCGCACGCGCCGAGGAGCGGGCTGCCCGGTTGAACGAGAAGGTCCAGCAGCGCGCCGAAGGCGGCCGGACTCCTTACATGAAGGACGACCTGCGCAACCTGGGCCTGGAAATCGAACGTCAGACACTGGTTGCGGTAGAAGCTGCGCTGAGAGAGGTCGAGCAGCACCTGGCCGAGATTGACGTCGAGGCGATCACCCAACGAGTACAGGAGCATTTGGCCGACATCGACGTAGAGACAATAGGCCAGCACGCCGAACAGGCGCTGCGCGAGGCATCGGCGCACATTCAAACTGCCTTCGAGCGACGGGGTTACAGGCCCGGCGAGGGAGGCGCCAGCCCTACTCCAGAGCCAGTCTCCGAGGACGAGCGGATGGCTGTGCTGCGGATGGTGCAGAGCGGGACGATTTCAGCCGAGGAAGCGGAGACGCTGCTCGATGCGTTGGAGGGTTCGAGGCGTTAACCGGCGCAAGAGGTTCCTAAACTGCGCTGAAAACCGTTTGCCTGATGGCTGAATGCCTGCGCACCGGCACAGGTGGCTAGATAGCTGGGTGGCTTTCGTGTTCCACCCAGCCATCTACCTTTTCAGCCTTTATGCTCCCAGGCGACTGTGAAAGCGCAGGCCACCGAAGATCAGAAGGCCCGCCGGCAAAAGCCCCAGGCAGCAGGCCAACGGGCCAGTGGGTTGCGGCTGAGGCTGTTTCGCCGGCCCAGATTGTGGCGCTGCTGGCACTTCTGTAGGAGATTGTGGCGCTTCCGGCGACTGGCCCGGCTCCTGATCGGTAGTCCCCGTATCTCCTTCTGGAACAGCGGTCACTTCCCCACGCAACGAGGGCGGAATTTCTGCCCCCAGTGACTCCCACCACCGCACCGTGAGGCCATCGCGGTCGAATCCATACACCTCCATCAGAGCATCATCTGGATGGGCGCCTCGGCTGAAGATGTCGAGAAGCTCAGACATCTTGGCCCCTCCATATTCATTGACCAGGAAATCAACCAGGTTCCACACCTCAGCGTACCACAAGTTCACCCGTGCCGCATTCCCCGTTCGGGCGCTCAGCCGGCGCACAGTATCCAGATCAGCGCTGCGGACGGCGTCACGTAGTTCTTCCTGATAGACCGATTCCACGGAATCCTGATTGTACATTGCCAACCCTTCGTTGAGCCAGGCCGGAATCTCGGCAAAGGGGTTCTCTGTAGCAGCACCGACTACCATGTGGGTGAGTTCATGAGCAACCGTGTTGTCCACATCAGCCTCGTTCAGCAAGAGCATAACGTCGGGCGCAACAACTATTCCCAGTGTGGTAATCTGCTCGTCAAATGTCTGTCCGCGCGGCGCCATGGCGCCCTGCATATCTGCCTTGTTCCGATAGACCACGATATTGATGGGCGTCTCCAATTGAAAGCCTATGGTGTTCTCCAGCCGGCCCAGGGCGTCCACGGCCACACGCAGGAGGCGCTCATCATCAACTCGACCGTACCAGTAGATGGTGATCGGCTCCTTGGTCTTGGACTGCCAATCGAAACGGTCGTCCATGTAGACGAAGGAGGATTCCTCCGTCTCGAAGGTGTTGCCGGCCTCGTCCTTGATCTTCCAGTGATAGGTGATGACCGAGGCCGGCGGAATCTGACCTTGCTCAAGCTCGTCGCGGACACGCAACGTCAAAGTCTTGCCTGGCTGGTACTCAGGTCGCCGGCGATTCATCACATCACCATGCGGGCCAATGCTGTAGAGCAACTCAATGCTGTTATCCGGGATAGACTCTTCACTCTGCAGACCTAGTTCGAAGACCATCTCCTTGTTGAAGGCGTAGCTGTGGTCTTGCTGCAGAACGGTCAATCCGCCCTGGGCAGCCGCAATAGCGGCCGTGCCCAGAAGTATGAAAATGACCAACACAAACCAATACGGACGATTTCGCATGTTCACACCCACTCCACTGTTCCCTGCCTACTGCTCACTGTTCACTGCTCACTGATTATACCACACCTACACTTGCTTGTCAGATACCTCTGTGCTATACTTCTCAGCCGGGCGTCTAGCCCAATACTCACTAAACACGCTTCCCGACCGAGACGGCCGTGCCGGAGCGAGCGAGTGGCTTCGGTCCCTTCGAGGGATGACGGAAGCGGATGCGTAAAACAAATCAAAGGAGGACTTTCACACCGATGTCTGTTGTTTCTATGAAACAGTTGCTGGAGGCCGGCGTTCACTTCGGGCACCACACCCGTCGCTGGAATCCGAAGATGCGCTCCTACATCTTTACAGAGCGCAACGGCATTCACATCATCGACCTTCGGCAAACGCTAAAGGCCATCAACAGGGCCTACGAGTCCGTCCGGGATCTGACAAGCCAGGGCGGCGTTATTATGTTTGTTGGCACCAAGAAGCAGGCGACCGACGCAATTGAGAAAGCGGCTATCCAATGCAATATGCCTTATGTCAATTTTCGCTGGCTGGGTGGCACTCTGACCAACTGGCAGACGATACGTCAGCGCATCGACTATCTGCTGGATCTAGAGCGGCGACAGGAGCACGGCGAGTTCAGCCTGCTCCCCAAGAAAGAGGTGCTACAACTCGAACGGGAGATGGAGAAACTCAACACCCGCTTGGGTGGAATCAAGCACATACGCGAGTTGCCCGACATGCTCTTTGTCATCGACACCCGCCGTGAGGACATCGCCGTCAAAGAAGCTAACACCCTTGGCATCCCTATCGTCGCTATGGTGGATACCAACTGTGACCCAGATCCCATCGACTACGTTATTCCATCCAACGATGACGCTATCCGAACCATCAAGTTGATCACTGACCTCATGGCTCAGGCAGCCAGCGAGGGACGTCTCATGCGTCAATCGGCGTACGTCGAGGAGATGGAAGAAGAGGAATTGGCCGCTATCGACACCACGCAGCGCATTTTTGAGCCGGATGAAGACCTTGAAGGTTCCTTCGACGAGGTTGAGGTTGAGGTTGAGG
>JBHHXF010000018.1:0-18585 GCA_046756905.1 Anaerolineae bacterium
TTTTGGACATTCTAAGCGTTGTGGTCACGACTCTTCACCTCATTGGGGCAGTTCGTGAGCGACGACGGCGCCCGTTCATGGGCCAAAAGGCTATTTCCTTATGGTAAATTGTAATAGCAGGCTGGGTAAGAAGTCAATCTTATTGTTGTTTGGCTCCCCGCTTGACTTTTCGGTCTTTGCAGTGCTATTCTCCCTCTACCTTGAGCAAGATTACGACTCTGGAAGAATTCCGGCTCCTCCGCGAGCGTCTCCGGATGGCCGGCCAGACCTTGGTTCTCACCAACGGCCACTTCGACGTGCTGCACGTGGGGCATGTGCGCTACCTGCAAGCCGCCAAAGTGCTGGGCGATGTGCTGGTGGTGGGCCTGAACGACGATGCCTCGACTCGCGCCCTCAAAGGGCCGCAGCGCCCCATCGTGCCGGCCAGCGAGCGCACTGAGCTCCTGGCAGCCCTGGAAGCCGTGGACTACGTCATCCCTTTCGCCGAGCTCACGGCGGAACAGCTTGTGACAACCCTTCAACCTGAAATCTACGTCAAGGGTGCGGACTGGGACGTGGACCATTTGCCGGAAGCGCCGGCAGTTCAGGCCTACGGCGGGCAAATCAGGCTGATCGATGTGGTGCCCGGCGAATCCACAACGAACATTATTGCGGTGATTCTTGAGCGATATGGCGAATGTTAGAGATTTGATATTGGAGATTAGAGATTGGGTAGTACAGACGTTGTTTCGCTCGAGACAGCGCCGATAGACGCCGGTCCGAGCATCGCGCGGTCGGCCGCGATCATCTCAACCGGTAACATCGCCAGCCGGGTGCTGGGTCTGGTGCGCGAACAGGTCATCGCCTACCTGTTCGGGGCTGGCCCACTGGTGGACGCGTTCATCGTTGCCTCGCAGGTTCCCACCCTGATCTACGACTTGCTCATCGGTGGGCTGTTGAGCTCGGCGCTCGTGCCTGTTTTCAGCGATTACGCCGCCCCCGAACGCCGGCGCGAGCTGTGGCGACTGGCGAGCATCGTCTTCAGTCTGGTCGCCTCCGTCATGGCCGTGTTCGTGCTGGTCATCGAAGTTGGCGCGCCATGGGTGGCACTGGCGATGGGTGGTGGCTTCGCTCCCGACACCCTGGCCGCCGCCACCCGCATGATCCGCCTGGTCGTGCCGGCTCTGCTGTTTTTCGGATTGTCGGGGGCTTCCACCGGCCTGCTCTACACCCTGAAGCGGTTTCGTTTTCCGGCCTTTGGCGCGGCAGCGTTCAACGCCACGGTCATCACAGTGGGCGCGCTCCTGGCCCGACCGGTCGGCATCTACAGCCTGGCCATCGGCGTGCTGCTCGGGGCCGGCGTGCAACTGGCCATCCAGTTGCCGGACCTTCCTCGCACACACCTGCGATTCGAGATCGACCTCTCGCACCCCGGACTGCGGCGAATTGGCCGGCTCTATCTCCCTATCATCCTTGGGCTGGTCGTCAGCAATATCGGCGTGATCGTTGACCGCAATCTGGCCTCGCGAACGGGCGCCGGCAGCATCGCCTGGATGCGTTATGCCACCACGCTCATCCAGGCCCCCCTGGGGCTGGTGTCCGTGGCCATCTCCATCGCGGCGCTGCCCTCCCTCTCTCAACTGCACGTGGCCGGCGACCTGGATGGCTTCCGGCGGACGCTGGCGCGCGGGCTGCGCATGATCCTTGTTTTGATCATTCCGGCAACTGTCGGGCTGTTTGTGCTGGCACAGCCTATCATTCGCCTTCTGTTCGAGCACGGCGAGTTCGTCGCGTTTGACACCCTGCGGACGAGCGCGGCGCTGCGGTTGTACCTGCTGGGGCTGCTAGGCGCTGCCATCGACTGGCCGTTGATCTTCGCGTTTTACGCACGCAAGGACACACTGACGCCGGCCCTGGTCGGCGTAGTCGCCGTATTGATCTACCTGGTCGTCGCGCCAACGCTGGCATTCGTGGCCGGCATGGGCTTCCTGGGGCTGGTCGCAGCCAACTCCGTCCAGCTTACCAGCCATGCCGTGATCATGCTGTTTCTAGTACATCGCCGCATCGATGGTGTTCGTGGCGGTCGGCTGGGCGAGACTCTGGTGAAAGCTGGCCTGGCTGCGCTGGTGATGGGAGGCGCTGTGTGGGTGATCGCCCACCGGCTGCCGTCGATTCTCGGAGCAGCAGGCATCACTGGTGAGTTCATCACCGTCGGTTTGGCCACGCTCATCGGGCTGATCACCTACGGTCTTCTGGCGACGTTAATGCGCGTCGAAGAGTTTGGCTTGATCTGGACCCGCGTGCGACAAAAACTGACTGCCAGAGTTTGACCAACAGGGTGCGTCGGAAGTATAATCTGCCTACGTTCCAGTAAACAGTAATCAGTGATCAGTAATCAGTGATCAGTAGCCAGACACCGATTACTGATTACTGATCACTGTTAACTGATCACTGACAAGCGATCACCAACGGAGCAAGCAGGGTGAACATCGTTGTATTGGGTGGCGCCGGCGACATGGGCAGCCACATCGTACGCGATCTGATTGAGCACAGCGACGCGCAGGTCACTATCGCCGATTACCGGCTGACGGAGGCGCGGATACTGGCTCGCGAGGCGGGAGAGCGAGCCCAGGCCGTTTTCGTAGACGCCAGTAACCGTGACTCCCTGCTGCTTGTGCTGCGAGATGCCGACATTGCTATCGGGGCCGTCGGGCCATTCTATCGCTTCGCAACGAAGATGGCCTGGGCAGCGCTTGAGAGCCACGTCAACTACGTTGATATCTGCGATGACTTTGGCCCGCTTGACACACTCTTTGAATTCGATGCAGTAGCCAGACAAGAGGGCGTCACGCTTGTGACTGGCCTGGGCTGGACGCCCGGACTGTCCAATGTGCTCGCCCGCCACGGGAACGACGCATTGGACCACGCCGACGAGATTCGCATCGCATGGGCCGGGGGGGCAGCGGACTCCCAGGGGCTGGCCGTCGTTCAGCACGTACTCCGCTCGGTAAGCGGTCGAGTCCCAACCTATCGCGATGGGCGCTGGGTCAAAGTGCCGGCCCTCAGCGAACCGGAGGTCGTGACGTTTCCCGAGCCGCTGGGCGAGATCGAGGTAGTCCACATCGGTCATCCAGAGCCGATGACGATTCCTCGAACGATTCCAGCCTGGACGGTGAGCCTGAAGGGGGCGCTTACGCCCCGATGGAACAATCGACTGGCCGGCCTTTTGGTGCGTATGGGCCTGACATCCAGTCTGGATCGGATAGATCGAACGAGCCGGATAATCCATCGGCTGGAGGGGGTGCTGGGGGCCGGCGGTATCGCCTTATCGGGCTTGCGCGTCGATGTGATCGGCTCGCGGGACGGCCAGCAGGTGACACGAACGTACACTGCGGCCGACCATATGGGCCGGCTTACTGGGATTCCGGCTGCTATCGGCGCGCTCATGCTGGCCCGGGGCGAGATTGCAGAGCCGGGGGTGTTTGCGCCCGAAGCGATCATTGACCCGATTTCGTTTCTGGATGCTCTTGCGGAGCGTGGGATCTCGATCATTGAGCAAGAAGAGGTAATGCCGGAAGCTGTTTCGGATGAGGCGCCTATCGAGATCGGCGCAGAGGAGATTCTCGAGGAGCGGATCACCCAGCCGGTTACACCTGGTGTTCCATCGACCTGGCTAACCCACGGCCAGGTCGTCCAGGTGATGCTCGACCTGGAGCGAGGCCGGCGGCGCGCGTCACCTGTTGGCAGGACACCGTCAGCAGCAATCGGCGCCGGCGAGGTAGCGGAGGTCGTACTTGCCCTCGATCATCAACGCCCGATAACTTCCACAGCGACGGTATCTGTGGAAATCATGGAGGAGGAATAACTTGGCGAAGAAGAAATCACGCAGGGGCCGCGCCCGGCGCGCGCCCAAGATGTACCCCAAGGGTGCGCCTACATCGAGCACTATCCGGGCCGGTCGAGCACAACGAGAAGAAGAGTCGACAGATACCACAACACCTGCCACTGCTCCTGCGACCAGCCAGGAATTGCGGGAAGAGTATTGGTACGTTTACAACGACCTGAAGCGAATCGCAGTGGTGGCCGGCACGCTATTCGTGATTTTGATAGGGCTGTCCTTCGTTCTCTAAACAGCCGCCCGCGCCCTGTCCCATGTCAAGCGATAGGCCCGTAGTAACCACTTCAGTGGTTTCACCGGGAAACGACTGAAGTCGTTACTACATACAAGCCTCTCAGGAAGGGATTGCGCGGGTACTAAGGCTCGCGAGGTTGGGAGCTTTGACGGACGCGGAAAAGAAGAATCAAGCCCAAGATGACCGCGAAGTGTGTGCTAGCCCCCAGCCAGGACGTGCCGGTCAGGATGAACAACACAGTGGTCAGTGTGGCAAAGCCGGCGCTTAACAGGATCACTTCGGCCTCCGTTGGATTAGAGAGGCCACGGCGTACACGTGGGTTGGCGTAAGCCTCCAAGAAAACCAGCGTCAATCCCAGGAAGGCACCAGTGTAGAGATCGTCCACAACGAGAAGGGGCACTGCCCGGAAGAACGCCCAGTGGATTTGTTGATAACCCACATCGATCAGGGGAAACGCCCAACCCCATGGCCGGCCAAGCACGGACCGCGCAGCCTGTAAGGGCTGAGGCGTTTCTGACCCCAGGATGCTGACCTGCCTTTTATAGTGCCATCCGATGAGTCCCAGCAAGGCCACCGTGCCTAGAGCGATAAGCACTCCCTGGTTTAGGGACCGGCGTTGCTGTGCTTCCACCAACCCCAGCGACTTGAAGGTAACAACGCCGCCGAGCAGTGCCGTATAGGGTACTCCCACGTAGAACACGAACCGCACCACTGCGACCAACACGAGACGCACAGCCGGCCAGCGCTTGACTCGCCTGAAGACCCACGCAGCGTTCGTGCCCACGGCGTACATCAACACAGAGCCGGCCAGCCACATCAGGCGCTCCTGCTCCGGGGTGAACGGAAGGTTGAGCAATCGGCTTAGAGGCATCGGCGGAAAATGCAAGTCCCCGCACACCGTCGTGTCGCGGGGACGTCCATTACAAATCGATGGGCGAGAGAGGACTCGAACCTCTGACCTCACGGATGTGAACCGTGCGCTCTAACCAACTGAGCTACTCACCCGTAGCGAGGTAGATTATAGCACGGTAAGATCAAAATGGCAAGTTTGGGCCGGCTGAAATGTCAAAGTCGCGATGCGTTCGGGTTTCGTTGGCATAACAGGGGGATGATCCCATCGTTGTTCATGGATACAGACGGAGGAAACGTGACTACGAGGAGCAATACGTCAGAATGAGAACGAGCCACCGGCTCCAACCTCGGCTAATCCACCTGCTTCCCCTCCTGCTGGTGGCCGGCATCTCCTTCAGCGTCCAGGCTGCCACACCGCGACCGACGGCCGAGCCAACCGACCCTCTCTTTGCCGACCAGTGGAATCTGTACGACCCGAACACAGCCGGCCAGAACATCACCTCCGACATCAATACACTCACAGCCTGGGACGTGACCACCGGCGCTTCCGCAACTGTCATCGCCATCCTGGACAGCGGTGTTGACCTGGAGCACCCCGACCTGGCATCGAAGATCTGGGTCAACGCCGACGAAATCCCCGACAATGGCGTGGACGACGACAACAACGGTCAGGTGGATGATGTCAACGGTTGGGATTTTGTAGACGACGATAACCGGCCGCAGGATGAGGATGGATGGGGAACGTTCATGGCCGGCGTTGCCGCAGCAGACACCAACAACGGCGTCGGGATCGCCGGCATCGCCTGGAACACGCCCATCATGCCGATTCGCATTCTCACCCGCGACGACGTGGGTCAGGCAACCGCCAACCTGGATGACATTGTGGCGGGTATCCGCTATGCGGTGGATAACGGGGCGCGCATCATTCATGTAGGAAACTACATCAGAGCCAGCTTTCTGACGGCCGAGCAACTGGCGGCGCTGGAAGCAGCAGTCAACGAGGCCCACGACGCCGGCGCCCTTCTCGTCGCTCCTGTCGGCGACCTGGGTCAGGCCGATAACCCGACGGTCTATCCGGCCGCGTTGCCGGCCGTGGTCGGTGTGACAGCAACGGACCGCAATCTTCAGCGGCTGCCGGCGGCCGGGCATGGCGCGTTTGTGGAGATTGCAGCCCCAGGCGTGAATCTGTTCGGCGTGCTGCCAGAAGGCCGCTACGACAGAGTGTTCGGCGGCACAGAGTTGGCGGCCCCCCACGTGGCCGGCGTGGCCGCGTTGATCTGGGCAGTGAATCCATCCCTCACGCCAGACCAGGTTCGCGATTTCCTGCGCGATGCAGCCGATGACCTGGGCGCGCCAGGGTACGATGAGTTCTACGGTTTCGGGCTGCTAAATGCGGCTGTGGCGCTACAGATGACCCCTCACCTGCTGCAAATCTCACCCCACGAACTGCATTTCCAGGCGGATGAGTTTGGGGTTGTCAGCCCACCCACCCAGAGAATCGTCAACCCCAACACCGGCGGTCTCACCTGGCAGGCGCGCACTCAGGCCCGCTGGCTGATCATCGAGGGGCTAACGGAGACGACGCCTTCATCTGTCACGGTGTCAGTGGACGTTTCAGCCGTTCCGAATTGCGGTGAGTATGCCGGCCAGATCATCGTGGAGAGCAATCAGAGGAATCGCGCCAACGGCGAGCAGGTTGTGGATGTGACGCTTGGTTTCGATAAGGCGACGTGTGAGAAGGCCTACTTGCCCGTACTTAGCCGCTAGCAACTGGCCGGCGGCCTCCGCGCCGACAACGGGTATCTGGGCCTTGTTCTCTTAGCTTATCGCTCTCACTTGCCATCTACACTACAACGGATTTTGAATGGAACGGATGGTAAACGTGTGTCAATTCACGGCCCAATCCGTTGGTTTCTCAATCCGCGTAGTGCCCCCTGCCTGTCCCCTCACTTCTCGGTGCTTGTCTTCTAGCCCTGATGGTGCTATGATTTCCACAGCCGCTCATTGGAACAGAGGAGGTATCCAACAATGGCCAAGACAATTCCGGTCATTTATCACAATGGAACACTCGTACCTCAGGTCGAGTTGGAAGGCTTCGATGAAGGAGACCAGTTTGACATCCAGGTTCCAGACGCATACGAGATGGACCTGCTCGCCGGCGATGGGGACGAACCGTGGGTGGGGTTCATCAGCACGGAGGATGCTCTGGAGGTCGTTGCGAGGACAGCCGGCAGTTGGGGGCCTCTCCCCCCTGATCTAGCCCGATGGATCATCGAGAGTGACGAAGTCCTGGAAGGCAACTTGCCCCTATGAAACTCGATTTGGGAAAATCAACGAAGTGGACAGCGAGCGGATACATGCACTCCAGTTCGTTCCTTTCCCAATTCGCTGTTGTGTCCCCGCCGTCCCCCTCACTTCACGCCGCTGGGCGGGCCGGCCATGTTGGTCCCACCAGCGCGACCACCGCCCCTACCGAATGCATCCAGCATAGAGCGGCTTCTGTTGCGATCTGATAATCTTTCAAGTACTCCGAGTGTGTAATTGGTCAGCCTCTTCATAAACCTTACTGCCCCACTGATGGAAGAGGAGCCGCTGCCCACGCTCACACCCAACTCTTTTGCCATTGGCAGTGACACCGCGACCACATTGAAAAGCTGATTTCGAATGAATTCCTCTCTTGTCTGATACCCTAGAGCAAAGTACAGATCATCCTTCACTACTGGTCCAGCAAAAGGAACTAAGTTAACAGTTGTACCCACATGACGCCACAAGAACTCGGATGTATCGCGTTGGCCACTGCCATATATCATGAAGTTCGGGATCGTTCATCCAAATTCCGTGGTAGCCGGAGTCCCGCACCTCCGAATCCCGCAACGTCACCGTGGCGTCCCCATACCCCCGGATGATGGCCTTGGCACTGGAGCCGCTGTATCCTCCGTACCGTAGAACGGTATACTCGAAGGCGGCACTCTGTCCTCCGCCAACATAGACACCACCCCAATCCCCCGCCGCCGGGCTGCTGTCCGCACCGTCAGCGTTACTGTCTCCGCCCACTGCGTCGTCCTTGTGTGAGGTGAACACGACACGGTTGGCTTCGGTGCCAGACGCGTTCAAGGTGCCCATCACATTCAACGACTGCCCCGACGTGAACTTTACAATCGTCGCCGGCTGGACAGTGAGAGTAACCCCAACATCTACTGTCACACTGCAGGTAATCCGATGTACCATGTTCGGCTCCCAAACTTCGTCAGCGTTAATAGTCCCGCAGTGATCGGTCACAGGAAGGGTAGTGGGTACGTCGCGCCAGGCGCCGGCGGTGTAAGTGACATCACCCAGGTCAACGATGCCATCGTTGTTGAGATCGTAGCTGCGATTCCAATTGGGGTCGCCGGGCTGAGTACCGAAGCGCATAACGACCAGCGAGATGTCCCGGATATCTACCTTGCCATCGCCGTTGACATCTGCCGGCAGACCAGGGGCTGCGGAAGCCGTGCCGGCCTGCCGGCTGCTTGCCTGAAGCAAGCCCAGGAGTATCAAGCTCAAACCGAGGAATGCTAACCCAAGAAAGCAGGAGGTAACGACGCGACGCGGACTCAGCGACAACATCTGGGGCATGTTTTTCACTTGAGCACCTCGATCAATAGCTGCGGCACGGGTGGACCAACAAAGCCGGCCATTCAATACCGAGGGGGAGGATCGGCCCAGTAAAGTTGACAGCCGGCCCCTGTTGATCACAGTATATCAGACGGGGCCGGCTATGTCAAGGAAGAACGCGGATCGCTCGGATTTACGGATCGAAATCCGCCCATCCGAGGAATCCGCGTTCTGAAGCTGTCCGCAGGGCTGGAACAAGTATCTGGCTGGATGATCCAGCTACGACAATCAGATCTGTCGTTCTTCCTGACAGGATTCAATCTTGAGGCGGATGCCAGCCGGCGATGACCCAGAGCCGGCGCACCGCGACCACATCGGGGTGATTCATCTGCAGAGCACTGACGGTCGCTCTCCCTGTTGCTGTGATCCCCTGAATGACCGCGCCCTCTTCAATCCAAAGGATTACGCGCTGTCTCAGCAACTCGCCTGCGCAGGTCGGGGGGAATGTAGTGTCCGCTCACAAGAGGGGTTCAAACTGGGTGGGATCAGATATGTCATAACCACGTTGTTTGAGTAAGACGGCCGCTTGCGCGCGCACCAGAATCGTTTCGCGATAGAGATTGGATAATGCACTCTCTTCGGCCCGCTCCTCTTCTGTCAACCCCTCACGCTGCTGCTTGTGATGCAGCGCTTCCAACCGTGCAGATTGATCTGGCGACATCGTCGCCTTCGCCAACTGCCAGAGAACAGCGTCGTTGTAATAGGCCATTTGCGCCAATGCGGGGCGGAGTGACTGAAGATCGGTATCTATCACCGGCGCTGCAGCTACGATCGTTTCAGACAGTAGGTCGTCAATGGGGCGCTGCAACTTTCGCGCTGCGCGTCTGATGCGCTCGTAAGCGTCTGCGGGCAAATTCACCGTAACACTCTGAACGGTCATCGTTTATCTCCATCCTTTCCCGTAGTTCATTGGTTGTTGAGCCTATGGCATAGATATGTTCGTTTGCCACACCTGCCACAAGGATGGCAGATTGACTCACTCCACAAACAGGTTTGCCACCGGCAGCACCAAGCCCTCCAACACGCCCTCTCCGTTCAAGACGTCTCCCTCACCGAAAACCTGCACTTCGGTGCTGGAGCGGTAAACCAACACCGCGCGATTCTCTGGCTCCACGATCCACACCCATCGCACGCCGATGGAGAAGTACTCGTCCAGCTTTTCCCGTACCTCCTGCCAGCGGTCGGCGGGAGACATGATCTCGACAACCAGGTCTGGGGCCACTTCCAGGTACCCTTTCGGGCGCTCAGGCAGGCGTTCTTTCGAGATGAAAGCAACGTCCGCCCCTCGAACCCGGTCGGGGTTCCGGCGAATGTAAATCCCCACCTCACCTACCATCACCCAGCCAAGTTTCTGATCTTCGACAAAAGTGTCGAGATGCCGTCCCAGCTTCGTTTCCACGATTCCGTGTTCGCCGCCGGTTGGGCTCATTCGGACGATCCTCCCATCAATCAGTTCACACGGGCCGATGTCTCCCAGCGCCAGCAGTTCCTCGCCCGTAATCAATTTGGTTTCTAGGGGCGCGGTGATCACACCCATGGCTTCACCTCCACATTTTGCTCACTCCAACGCTGATCACATTCTAGCATGTCTATTGTGAGGGCGCAAGCCTGAACCCTGCACCTTTGCTCCCGCGCTCCCCTGCACCCCCGCTCCTCCGCTCCTCCGCTCCCCCGCTCACTTCTGCATCTGCTTCAGCGCCACAAACGCCGGCCTCGGCGTGCCATCCGGGTTGGTGATGGCCCACCAGTACTGCTCGGCGTCCTCTGTCCAGTCGGGGTCGGAGATGTAGATGGCGCTCATCAGGCCAATCCAGGGGGACCAGTGCTCGGCTGCCCACCGGAAGGCCCGCACCATATAGTCGGCCTTCTCTTCCTCAGTGACGCGATGCCAGGCGTAAGACTCGTGAATCGGGTCGCTGGTCCAGCCAAACTCCAGCACGGCCACTTGCTTGTCGCCGTCGCCGTAGCGTTCCATGATTGCGCGAAGGTCCTCAACCCGGCGAAAGACAAAGAAGCGGTGCCCGCCGTAGACAGGATTGCTGACCGCTTCCTCGGGACTCGTCTCAGGCGGCGCCTTGTAGCCGGGCGCGTGGACGCCCAGGACGTCGAAGTAGCCATCCCCCGGACCGCCCATGGCCTGGTACAACTGGTCCAGGTAGGTGTCGTCGGGCAGGGCGATGGGTGGACCGGTGCCGGTGGGGGTGAGGCCGGCACTGATCACCATGGCGTTGGGATCGGCCGACTTGATGGCTGCGTAGGCCACCTTCAGCAGTTGGGCGTACTCAGCCGGGCTGGGGGTGCGACCGCACCACTCTCGCGCCAGGTTCGGCTCGTTCCAGACCTCGTAGGCTCGAATGCGCCCCTTGTAGCGTCCGACTAACGCCTGGAGGAAGTCGGCGAAGTCTTGCAGGTTCGCCGGCGGCCCCTGGATCACGCCGGCTGCCGGATTCTTGCAACCCGGCGCCGCCCACTCCGGCGCATCATCCACCCGAATCAGTAGGTCCAGACCGCCGTACTTGTTGGCCGTGTAGACGATATGATCGGTGTGACTCCAGTCGTAGTGCCCTTTCTCCTGCTCGATGTCCCGCCACGCAAAGGTTTGCTTGACCCACGTGAAGCCCATGTCCTTCACCATTAGCAGATCTCGCTCGGCCAACTCCGGGCGCCACCACAGGAAGGCCTGAACCCCGTACTCAGGCGAGTTCATGTGAAGTGGTTTCTGGGGTGGCAGTGGGTGCTCCGGCGTTGCGGTTGGAAGGATTGCCGTGGCCGTTTTTGTTGATTCTGGGGCAATGGTGTTGGTGGGGGCCGGCGTTTCTGTGGGCAGTGGTACAGCCGTGGGCGTGGCCGTGGGGACAGCCGGCGCTGCGCTGGCCTCCGTCGCCGCTGGGATGGGCGTGAACGTCGGCTTTGGGGCAAATGTGAAGGTCGGCTTCGGCACGGTAGCCTGCACCAAGCTGGCCGAGTCGTCCGACTGCACACAGCCGGCAACGAGGAGTGCCAGAGCCACCAGACTTAGATTCATCCAAGATCTACATGACAAGGTCTCAACTCCTATCTGGATCCTATGGACTTGTCCACAAATAACTTCGCGGTTCTTGCTCTCGCCGGATTGCCAAATCCGGCGACATGGCGGCTGGATTTGGCAATCCAGCCGGAGCACCAGTGGAAGTTATTCCTGAACAACTGCTATGCTCGCCGAGGGTCTCCCGACCGAGGCGTAAGTGGGCTTGGCCAGGAGGCCTTTGCCCAACGTGCGTGCTGAACGGGCTCGACCGGAGACCTTCACCCAGCGTGTGTGTGGGGGCAGACGCAGAAGGGCAAAAAATGCGGGGGAGCAGAGGGCACTTCACCCCTGCTCCCCCGCTCCTCAGCTCCCCTGCTCAATTACTTCGGCATGTCCCGCAGAGCGGCATAGGCCGGCCTCGCGCCCCAACCCGGTGATAGGACGCCGAAAGCTGCCTTCTCATCGTGCGCGCCGGACACCGGTCCGAAGTTCAGATTCCAGACGAACATCGGTCCTACAAAGCCCCAACTACGCGCCAGTTGCATGGCCTGGACCAGGAACTGGGCCTGTTCACCCTGGCTGTTGTCGCCGGCATAGCCATACCCTTCCGCCGGCGCTGTACCGAGCCCATCGGTCGAAGCCCAGCCAAACTCCGTCGGCCACAGCCGTTTGCCGGCGTCGCCGTACTTACGCATGATGGCGTAGTACGTCCACAGTGTGTCCCGGAAGAAGAAACTCCGATGCCCCTTGAAACTCGGCGCCGATGGATCGTTCCACGAGCTGGCGGTCGCGTCGGGTGGATTGTTATAACCGCTGGGATGCACGCCGATACCATCGCTGTAACGGGCCAGGCCGGCCTGATACATCCGTTCCAGGTAAACGGCATCGTCAACGGCCACTTGCCCATCGTTCACGCCGGTCGGCGTCAGCGCGCCGCTGATAACGTAGGCGCTGGGATCATTGGCTTTGATGGCGTTGTATGCGGCCGCCAGGAGCTGCACGTAGCGGCCGGCGTCCAAAGGCTCGCTACCCCATTCGTAGTACAGGTTCTGCTCGTTCCAAATCTCGTAGGCCTTTACGCGGCCCTTGTAGCGACCAGCCATGGCTCCCATGAAATCGGCGAAGTCCTGGGGGTTGGCCGGGGGACCCTCGACGCTCCAGTCTGTGTTGCCCGGACGCGCCCACTTCGGCGCTTTGACCACACTAAACAGCACGTTCACACCTCGTGCGTTGGCCGTATCGACGATGGCGTCCAGAGCGCCCCAATTGTACTGGCCCTTGGACTGCTCATAGGAGAGCCACTCCACTTGCTGCTTCACCCAATTGAACCCCATGCCGTTGATCATGTCGAACACGCGATTCAGGTCGGTGTCCAGCATGTGAGCCTGAATGCCGTACCCAAAACCGACATTGCCACGCGGGGCGACGGACACGCCGGCCAGACTCTGCGCTTGGGGCGCCGGCGTAGGTTCTGGCGGTGCTTCAGCCACCGCCACTCCATCCAGATCAATGAGAATCTCGACCAGATCTCCAAAGACCCACCCCTTCTCAATCTCGTCGGTCTCGATCTGGAGCCATGTACCTTCTTCGTTTTTGCCAGTCACCGTCAACTCATCACCCGCCGCGACAGTGTCTATGATCTTGTAGTTGGTGCTGGGTCCCTCGCGGACGTTCAGGCGCTGGGCCTCGACCAGCGCATCGGCGGCGGGCAGCGGCGTCGGCGATGGGGTGGGAATTGGGGTTGAGGTTGGCGCCGGCGTGGGTGTTGGAGCCTGCACTTCCACCGCAACCACGTCTCCTGGATCAGCAATCGGACTTTCGCCACCATCGAAAGAGAGAGCAACTTCAATCTGGTAGACACCAGGTTCTTCGGGCGCGGTCCACTCCAGCGATGTAGCGCTAATGGGCTGGACGAGGCGCTCAGTGCCGTTAGTCCCCGGAACAGTCCAGACAATGGAGAAATTGGATGCCTCGGCCTCTGCCACACCGTTGGAGCGGAACTCGGCCAGTGTCTCCCATACCCGTGGATCGATGTCCGACCCAGAGACATCACGTAGTGCAACACCAAGCAGGTTCCAGCGGCTGATGAATTCGAGCTTGTGGGCCAGACTGCCGGCGTCTTCCAACCACACAGTGTGATTCTGGCCGGCGCTATCCGTATATGCAAACCAGTAGGCGCCTGTCATCTCGTCAAACTGAATTCCCCCAGACGCCGCCAGCGCCGGCAGATCAACCCGCACCTTCTCGCCCACCAACACCGGGCCGGCCGCCGATACCTCGACATCAGCCAGCCTGGCCAGGGCGTCGCGATACGAGACATCCGCTACCTGTTCGCCGGATACGTCGCGACACGCCATGCTCAAAACCGGCTGGATCTTCCGGCGGTCGATCTGTCCAACTGCATAGTTTAGCACATCCTCCGCAACGCCCCCATCGACAAAGGCCGCCGGATCACCAGGGAGGCGAATGCGCACGCGATCTGCCGCCTGGCCTATCGCCACCCAGTCGTACGCACCGGTATCCCATCCTGATGCCGTTTGGGCCGGCGTGTTGAGAACAACTGTCAGTCGCCTGCCTTCAGTATGCAGCCGATTGCCCAGATACCGGAGGAAAGCGGTGTAAATCTCTTTCAGTTGCGGGTCGACAGCGCCATAGTCAACTGCGACGCCGTCGTAGCCCTTTTCGACAACCTGGGTAGCTACTGTGGTAGCATGATGTTTCCAAGCTGCCTCATCAATGAGCAGATTGTCAACCCAATCACTGCGAATGACGCCATCGACGCGGTTGCTGATGACCGGCACCACCGGTCGCTGCCTGCCCAGCTCAGACATGTCGACAGGCTCCAGGTTGCCACCGATGTTCCCGTCGGCTTGGACAAACCAGCCAGTCAGGCTGACAGTGCTCACAACATTCACTGCCTCGGTCAGGGGCACGTCCTCAGACAGGTCCACCGCCACGACTGGTGCCACCGGCCCCATCTGGATCAGAGCCACCCGCTGGGGGAGGCCTGGTAGATCAGCTACGACAGATGCGCCGTCGAAGCGGTGGGGGACCCATGACCATTTGGCGCCGTCCCAAGTGTATATGTTCATAGTCTCACGTGGGCCGGCGGCCGTGTCCAGTGGTAATCTCAGCTCAGCCCGCGTAGGAACATCGCTGCGCACTTCGATGCCATAGGCTGTGTAGGTGAGACGCGCGTTGTTGGGAAAGGCAACAACGGCATCGACCGGTAAAACCTCCAGCAATTGGAGCCTCACGCGGGATTTCGTAGTCAGAGCGCCGGGGGCGATGGAAAGCTCCGCGCCGCTGACGTCAGTGATGGATCCGCCGGCCGCGCCAAGGCTAGTATAGCCTGGATATGCGATACGCTCATAGAGCGAGAAAGGTGGCAACAACAATGCAAACACGATAAGCAGGGGCAACAGCACAAACCACAGAAATCGGCTCAACGCACGCGTGGCCGGCTGTGGCGGTGCTTTCGCAATCTCTGCCATGTATTATCTCCTCCTCGGTTGTACTGGCACAACCCGGATTGCGACACGAATTACACAGAAATCCAGGGGTGCTACTTCTCCTCCAGGGTCACAGTAAATGTGAGTTCTTCGCCAACTCGGTTTACGAGTAGCTCGATGCTGTCTCCAGCGCGTTGGTGCATCAAAACGTTGATGAATGGGTTATCCTCGTTGATCATCTCGCCATCTACCGAGAGAATCACATCCCCTCGCCGGAGGCCGGCGTCCTCGGCGGGGGAGTTAGGCGTCACCTCCTCGACTCGTGCGCCGTGATTGACACCTAGCGCATAGGTCGCTTTTATTTCTGGAGTTACCAGGTGAGTCTCAACCCCGAGAAAGGGCCGAGGAACCCGCCCATGTGCGATAAGCTGGCGCACAACCTGCAGGGCGGTGTCGCTTGGAACGGCGAAACTTATTCCCTGCACGATCTCGTCCGAATCGAGTTCGCGACGGATCAGAATTGTGTTGACGCCCACAACCTCCCCCTGCACATTCAGGAGAGGACCACCTGAGTTGCCGTGGTTGATGGCAGCATCCGTCTGAATCAAGTTCTCCAGTGCATACTCCTTGCCCTGCGGGATCACGTGCCGGCCCAGACCGCTTACCACACCGACAGTGACTGTGTTGCGAAACCCTCCCAGAGCACTGCCGACAGCGATCACTCTCTGACCAGGTTGCAGGGAAGACGAATCACCGAACGTCGCGGGCGTTAACCCCCCAATCGTGGCTTCGACGACGGCCAGATCCGTCAGTTCATCCTTTCCAACACTCTTGCCTGTTGTCTCCTCACCATCAGGCAGAATGACCCGCAGACTCGCAGCATCACGAACCACATGCTCGTTAGTCACAATGTGTCCGTCCCGATCCAGTACGATCCCAGACCCCAGCACCTTAGTCTCCCCACCGTCCTGGTCGCCGGCCCCATCCAGAACACTGACCACCGTAACGATTGACTCGCGGAAGGCCGCTACAGCGCCGATGGTCCGTTCATCAATATCAGGCAATGGGGTCGGGAACGGAGTCGGCGATGGAAGGAGCGTCGCGGTGGGGGACGGCAACACTCGCCGCACCGTCGGTGTAGGGGATGGATGCGGCGTAGGTGTAGCAGGCTGATTCAAAGCTATCTGTACGACCTGTGTGTTTGCGAACCGCACAACGACTATGGCTCCCAGCACGCCGCCAACCAGGCCTGCCACCAGGCCCACAAGGATGACCGAGAGGAATCCAGCACCGGGTCGCTGGTTGACCATAATTCGAGACGCTCCTGCCTGTTGTTCAAACGGAGCATATTATAGCCAGGAACGTAGTGGTTTGTCAACTCAGAAAAACCCGGTTGCCCAGGCACCCATTTCCCACTATAATAATCGGCAGTACATTGCAGAAGGAGGAAACTATGCGATTCATGCCTGCCGCGCTCACTATGGCCAGTGTTTTGGCCACAATACTAATGGCGTGTAGTGGTGGTACTGCCACCCCCAATGCCCTTATCCCAACTACGCCGCCGACTGCAGATTTGGTGCAACCCACGCAGCCGGCTGCGCCCACGACTCCAGGAGTAGCCAGCACTCCAACACCATCCGAACCGGGTTCAGAGGCCGGCGATACCACAGCCTCGACCGAGCCGCCGCCCGGCATCGTCGCCGAAGTCAATGGCGTCGGCATCCCGATGGCCGAGTTTCAGCGACAACTGACAGATGCCCGCACCTACCTGCTGAGTGAGGGCCTGATAGATCCGGACACCGAGGACGGCCAGGCGCGGTTGCAGGCATTGCGAGATCAGGTCTTGGATCAACTCATTGACCAGACTCTAATTACCCAGGCCGCCGAGCAAATGGACCTATCGGTCTCCGATGAGGAGCTTGAGGAGTCAATCTCCAATATCAAGGCTACTCTCGCATCCGATGACGCCTTCGCCGAGTCCTTAGCTGCCAATAACCTGACCGAGGAGCAGTTCCGCGACCTCCAACGGCAACAGCTCCTTAGTCGGAAAGTCATGGACACCATAACGGCCGACGTACCGGACGAAGCCGAACAAGTCCATGCTCGTCATATCCTCGTCGAGACAGAGGAGGACGCAGAATCGATCCTCGAACAGTTACAAAATGGAGCTGACTTCGCGGAGTTGGCCAAGGAAAACTCCACCGATGAAACAACGCGAGAGAACGGTGGCGACCTGGGCTTCTTCCCACGTGGCGTCGTGTTGGCAGAATTCGAGGAAGCAGCTTTTGCTCTGGATGTCGGAGAACGAAGTAGCGTGGTTCAAACTCCTTATGGATACCACATCATCGAAGTCCTGGAGCGTGAGACGCGCCCAGTACCCGATGAGATCAAGGAAGGCCTCCGCCAACAGGTCATCATCAACTGGCTGGAGGCTCAGCGAGCGCAGGCGGACATCAAACGCTATCTGGACAGGTGACAATCGGTTATGGACATCACCTACTACGGTCACAGTTGCTTCAGGTTTCGCGGCCGGGAAGGGGCCATCGTAACAGACCCCTTCCAGTCTTCCATTGGGTACGCGCCCCCACGTGTTGCGGCTGATATATGCACCATCAGCCACGACCATCCGGGACATAACAATGCCGGCGTCTTGCGCGGCGACCCATACATAATAACTGGGCCTGGGGAGTACGAGATCAGTGGGATGTTCGTAGCTGGGTGGCGCTCTTACCATGACCGGACGAAGGGTGAGGAGCGGGGGCGCAACACAGTATATTCCTTCGAGGTAGATGGCATCTGTATCGCTCACTTGGGCGACCTGGGCCACATACCCGATAAACTGACTATCGAAGTGCTGGGGGATGTCGACATCCTTATGATCCCCGTCGGCGGTCATGTTACACTGACAGCGGCTATGGCTTCTGATGTCATCAATCTCATCGAGCCCCGGTTGGTGATTCCGATGCACTATCACACTGAGGCCTATGCCGGCACTGCAAGCCTGGAGCCCGTGTCGAAATTCTTGAAAGAAATGGGCGTCCACAACGACGCTGAGAGTGACACCATTCGTGTCACTCAGTCGAGCTTGCCGGCAGAGACCGAGGTGCAGGTGTTGAGATACAAAGGCCAGATAAAATGACCCCCGACCGTTTTCTGGAACTGGTGCGCGAAGCAGCGGACAGCCTGCCCGAACAGATCGCCGGCGCTATGGAGAACGTCGAAGTGGTCGTGGAACCCTGGCCTTCAGTGCAGCAACTGCTTGCCGCCGGCATCACGCCCGGTCGCGGAACCTTGTTCGGCCTGTACCAGGGCGTGCCTCTCACCCGGCGTACCAGTGGCTACAGCCTGGTGCCGCCAGACAAAATCACGATCTTTCAAGGTCCCATCACTGCTGTGCATCGAACGGACAACGCCATCCGTGAACAGGTCCGCCGAACGGTGATTCACGAGATCGCACATCACTTCGGAATCGACGACGACAGACTGCGGGAGATGGGACGCTACTGAG
>JBHHXF010000019.1:0-18460 GCA_046756905.1 Anaerolineae bacterium
AGGCACTTCGACAGGGCTCAGCCCAGGCGAATCGCCAGAGTTCAGTGCAGGCATCACAAGAGTATCCCTTCTTCCAAACCCAGGTAGACCTCCATCACTCTCGGATCGCCCTGCACCTCTTCCGGTGTGCCGTCGGCGATCACCTCGCCGTAGTGGAGGACCGTGATGCGGTCGGCCAGACCAAATACCACATCCATGTCATGCTCTATTATCATCAAAGTGATGTTGCGGGGCATGTCGCGTATCATACTGGTCATGGCTGTGGTCTCAGCCGGCGACATGCCGGCGGTCGGTTCGTCCAATAACAGGATCTTCGGGTGGGTAGACAGGGTCACAGCTACTTCCAACTGCCTCTGGTCACCATAGGATAAAGCCCGGGCTGGAACGTCAGCCAGTCCTAGCAAGTCGAATTGCTCCAGAAACTGTTCCGTTTCGGTATGTAGGGTCGCGAAGCGCTCGATGGGTACGAAAGCGCGATGGCTGATGCCGGCTCGGGTCTGGCGGGCCAGGCGAATATTTTCGAAAACCGTCAAATTGAGGAAAAGGTTATTGCGCTGAAAGGTCCGCCCGATCCCCAGCCGTGCCCGCTCGTAGCTCGGCAGGGACGTGATGTCTTGGTCGCCCAGGTAGATTCGCCCCTGCGCCGGCGGCATCTCGCCACTGAGCAAGTTGAAAAACGTCGTCTTCCCTGCGCCGTTGGGTCCTATAATCGCCCGCCGCTCCCCCGGCTCGACGGACATAGAGATATTGTTCACAGCCATCAGGCCGCCAAAGTTGCGGCTCAGACCTTCAACTCTAAGCATGGCTTTTCTCTCATGAACTCAGAATCGGTCATGGACAGGCATCCTCCAGCAAGACAGGCTCGCCCAGCACCGACGACGTGAAGCGTGAAACGCAAGACGCAAGACGTTAGACGTAAAGGCATCACGTTTCACTTTTCCCGTTTCACGAGCCCTTGGTCACCATCAATCTGAAGATCGTTGCTCTCTCGCCGGCGTGCCAGATAACCCCGTATCAGGCCCATGATACCTTCAGGGGCAAACAGCACGAAGGCGATGAACACCAGTCCCATAATCGTCTGCCAGCGATCAGTGTAGGTGCTGGCGTAGCTAGGCAACAACCGTACGAGAGCTGCCCCCAGAATTGGCCCGGTCAGTGTTCCAGATCCACCCACGATGACCATCAATAACACCTGGCCCGACATGGTCCAGTAGAGATTATCCGGCGCAGCGTGCCAGTTAAAATGGGCGAAGAGAGCCCCGCTCACCCCCGCGAACACGCCGGCCACGATGAACACCGCCATCTTAAATCGCCAGGTATTGTACCCCAACGCCCTCATCCGCGACTCGTTCTCCTTGATCCCGCGCAGCGTGTATCCGAAGGGGCTGCCAACGATGCGCCGCAGCAGCCACCAGCACACCACAAAGGCCAGAGCTACCAGGTAGTAGAACTGGAGGTTGCTGCCGAATCGCAACGCAAGGTTGCCCACACCGATGTATGGCCTTGGAACCCCAGCCAGCCCGTCTGAACCACCGGTCACGGGCGTCCACTTCACGGCCAAGCCGAACAGCATTTGAGCGAAGGCCAGCGTGAGCATCAGGAAATAGATACCTGTCGTCCGCAACGCGAAGAATCCGATGACAGCGGCACCGAGCGCCGTGACGATGAGCACCAGCGGCACAGTGACTAGCAGATTGGCTGTAACACCACGCGCCACGTATGCCAGGACGTAACCACCAAGGCCGAAAAAAGCTGCGTGGCCGAAGGACACGAGGCCGGCGTAGCCTAACAGCAAATCCAGGCTCATGCCGAATATGGCGAACAGTAGAACCTCGACTGCCAGGCTCTGGATGTAGCTGGGAGAGATCAGGGGGAAAATGGCCAGTCCGAGAAGCACCAGCAGAGGGACGACCAACTGTTTGAGGGAACGACGTCCCTCTTGGGTTGCCGGCAAATACTTGTGAGCAGCTTCCACCTCAGGCGATCTCCCGCCGTCCGAATAACCCCGAAGGCCGCACCAGCAACACCAGCGCCATGATCACAAAGATGACAAACAGCGAAAACTGAGCCAGGCGCGCCTTCCCAAAAGTATCGGCCATTCCAATGAGCAGCGCGCCCCAGAAAGCCCCCTTCAGCGTCCCGAGCCCGCCCACGACAATAACTACCATGGCCAAAATCAGGATTTCGAAGTCAAGCCCCGGATATAGATTCAGGATAGGTGCGGCTGCCACACCAGCGAGAGCCGCCAGCGCCGTTCCGAGAGCGAAGACGCCGGCAAATACCAGCTCGATGTTGATCCCCAGTCCAGCCACCATCTGGCTGTCGGCGACGCCGGCGCGCACTATAGCGCCGATGCGGGTGCGGTCCAGAAGCAACCACAGCACTACGGCAGTCACCAGTCCGAACGCGATGATGGTGAGCCGGTATATCGGGAACTGGTTCCCTCGGATGACCACGAAGCCGGCCAGTTGCGCCGGCGGGGACACAGACTCGACGTAAGCCCCCCAGTTCCAGCGGATCAAGTCGGCGGCCACCAGAGCCAGGCCAAAGGTGAACAATACCTGGTCCAGGTGGCCCCGTCGGTACAATCGCCGGAGAAACAGCATCTCCAGCATCAGCCCCAAACCACCAACCAACAGGGGCGCTACGATCAACGCCAGCCAGAAACTGTTCAGTTGGCGGATGATGCTCAAGCCGATGTAGCCACCCAGCAGGTAAAACGACCCATGGGCCAGGTTGACCACATCCATCAGGCCAAAAATCAGGGACAGCCCGGCTGCCATCAGGAACAGCAACAGGCTGAAAACCATTCCATTGAGAAACTGGATCAAAAATGCATCAAAATTCATGGGTCTTCCGTCTTAAACTACCGTGTACTCGTAAACTGCCCGTGCTGGTTCGAAAGGACCTGAGGGAACTCAGGGGAACTGAGGGAACTCGCGAGGCTCGTACAAGTTCCCGCCAATTCCCCTAAGTTCCCCTGAGTTCCCCGTGCTCTACACATCCAATTAGCCAGCAATGAGACGGGGCGGTTAACGAGTGCTCCTACCCCTTGGAATCGTCGCCCGGATCCGGGAACTCACCCAGGTTCTCCAGGACGACGTTGTGGAGATCCCCTTCGACAGTCTGCACCTGTCGCACGTAGATGGGGTTGATGACATTGTGCGTGGCAGAATCGAACTTGAACTCACCGCGCGGGCTCTTGAACTTGACTGCTGCCAGGGCCTCAATGACTTTGTCCGTGTTCGAGGTGTCGCCCTGGAGGGCATTCAAAGCCTCAACGATCACCCGGCCGGTATCGTAGCCTTGCATGGCGAAGACGTTAGCATCCTTGCCCGTGCGCTCGTTGTAGGCTTTGGTGAACGCCTTGTTCTCCGCGTTGTCCAGGAGCAGCGCCCAGTGAAGGCCGCTGTAGGCCCCCCTAGCTGCCTCACCCTCAGCCGGAAGGACATCCTCTTCCACCGCGAAGCCCGCTGCTACCAGAGGAACCTTTCCGGTGAGGCCGAACTCGCCGTACGCCTTCACGAACGTGACGGCCGCACCACCACTGTAGAAACAGAAGACCATTGGCGAATCTGCGTTCTGGATCTCGGTGATGAAGGGGGCCGGATCGCCCATGGATGGGAATGGCGTGTACTGGGGTTCGCCTATCAGTTGGCCGCCGTGGGCCTGGAAGTTGTTCAGAAAGGCATCCACCATGTTGTGGCCGGCAGCGTAGTCGGGCGCACTCACGAATACCTTCTGGGCCACGTTCTCATACGCCCATCCGCCCAGCGGCCAGTTTGGCTGCCAGTTGGTGAACGAAGTGCGGAAGATGTACGGGCTTCGCTTGGCACGTGTGATCACGTTGGAGCCGGCGTTGGCGATGATGAGAATCTTCTTGTTGTCGTGGAAGTAGTCCCGTACGGCGTTGGCGACACCCGAACTGACCAGCCCTGCGACCAGATCAACGTTATCCTGTTCCACCAGCTTGCGAGCCTTCTGCAAACCGATGTCAGGCTTCATCTCCGAGTTCTCGGTGATGAGCTCAATCTTTCGGCCGCCGGCCTCGTTGCCGACGCTCTCGAAGTACATCTTCATCGCCTCGGTGATGCTCTCCCCCAACACTGCGTAGATGTCGGAATACGGGAGAAGTATACCGATCTTCAAGGGTCCGCTGGCCGCCGGCCCGCCACCCGGACCACAAGCTGATAGCACAGGGCCGGCCACTGCCGTACCGGCCACAACACCCATGGTCTTCAGGAAATCTCGGCGGGTCATGCCGCTGGACAATTTAGTCTCTGACATCTCTCCTCCTTCCGAGTATGCGCTCCACAATCTCTCAGTTGCCTATTGTTCTCGCTTCAAGGATGACTCATTGTCACCTGATCTCGCTCGTGACAGCACCTCCTTCCCTATTCTCATGACGTCTAACAAGTGTTCGTTCATTCTACATGAGTTCTTGATCTCTGTCAACCATTCCCCTATTTTACCACACCTTAAGGAGTCTAGTTAGATTCAGTCGCTCATCCCCTCTGGCCTCTGGCCGGAGGACCGGGCGCGCACTCCCCGCCCCCTCAATTGGGTGGGATACACAGTCGCTGAGACTACCCGATGCGGTGTTGAGTCTCTGCTTGACGACCGGGATGATTTTCACTATAATTACGGTCGTACAGGAACTGATATAACCTCTCTCGCAGTTGTGTCCAGAAAGCCGGCCAATGCGATCTCAGGATAAGGTGTTTACATTGTACGGGGACTACCTGCGATTCCGGGAAGAACCGGTATCAATAGATAGCCTCATCACTCTGCTGGGTCAGTTGGATCTATCCGAGGCGGCTGTGCGAAGCGTGTTGTGGCGTATGACGCGCAAGGGCTGGCTGACTATGGACCGGAGTGGTCCCAAGAGTTTCTATTGCCTGACTGACAAGGGGCGCAAGCTTCTTGAAGAAGGCGAGCAACGCATTTACCATCCTCCGCGCAACAAACCCTGGGATTCTTCCTGGTATCTTATCGCTTATTCCATCCCCGAGGACCGCCGCCGGCTGCGTGACCGGCTGCGAGTCAGACTTCTATGGCTGGGATGTGGAGCTTTGACCAGTGGTGTATGGATTTCGCCCCACAACATCCGAGATGAAGTGGAAGATATCGCTACGTCTCTTGATATCACAGGCCATATCGAGGTGTTCTGCGCTCAACACCTGGGGTTTTCCGATGTCCACGACCTGATTTCTCAGTGCTGGGACTTGCCGGCTGTCAATGCTCGCTACGCCGCCTTCATTGAGAAATATCGGCCCGAATATGAGCGCTGCCAGGCTGGAATCCACAGCGATGGCGGTCTACTTCCCGCCGAGTGCTTCGTCCATCGCTTCATGTTGGTTCACGAATACAGGGAGTTCCCCTTTCTGGACCCATACCTGCCGCGAGAGTTACTGCCAGAGGACTGGCGGGGTGACGAGGCTGTCGAGCTTTTTCGTGCCTACCACGAGTTGTTGACCGATCGAGCTGAGGTCTACGTGGACCAGGTTTGTGAATTGGCACCTGCGGTGTCAGTGATCAGTAACCAGTGATCAGTAATCAGTGATCAGTCTTTGATCGCCGAAGGTCTCCTGACCGAGGCGAATCGGGCTCGGTCAGGAGACCTTCGCCCATCAAGCGCCAGTGATCAGTAATCAGGGGTCAGTAATCAGTAAGAATCTGATCACTGATTACTGATCACTGATCACTAGAATTGTGGTTTCTCCATGCGGAGAGGAGGAAAACGTGACCTACTTCGAGTCAAAGCCGGCTGAGGCTTTCGAGTTTCAGGACATCCTGTATACCAAGAAAGATTGGGTGGCCACCATCACCATCAACCGCCCTCACAACTACAATGCCTACAGCACATTGGCGCTGGAAGAACTGGCAACGGCTTTCCGGGATGCCTCTTTCGACGATCAGATTGCTGTCATCGTCTACACCGGGGCCGGCCACAACGCATTCTGCACCGGTGGGGATGTGAAGGAGTACGAGAACCTGTACACTACCCGGCCTCGAGACTACTGGAAATATATGGGCTTGTTCAGAGCTTACATCGAAAGTATCATGAACAGCGGCAAGCCGGTCATTGCCCGACTCAATGGTATGGCTGTGGGCGGCGGGAATGAATCGCAATTGGCCTGTGATTTGTCCGTTATAGCCGAGCATGCCTGGATAGGCCAGGTGGGGACCAAGGTGGGCAGCGTGGCTTCGGGCGGCTCCACTCAATGGCTGCCCCTGGCAGTGGGAGATCGACGTGCGAGGGAGATATTGCTGCTCAACGAGCGCATCCCGGCCCACCAAGCTCTGGAATGGGGGTTAGTTAACTCCGTAGCGCCCTCGGTGGTAAAAGACGGCGCCTTCATCGAAGGGGCTTCGCCTGAAGAGATCGGCATGGCGCTGAAGGGTAAAGATGGCTATAGCATTAGCCTCGAAAAGCTGGACGAGGCAGTCGACACTCTGGTGCAGAAGCTGTTGAATCAGTTCCCTGAGTGTACCCGCTACACCAAGCAGCAGGTGAATTTCTGGAAGGACCTGGCGTGGCACCAGACCATCGGACATGCCCGCGATTGGCTAGCGCTGCACTATACCAGCTACGAACCGTGGGAGGGGATGCGGGCCTTTGTGCAGAAGAGGCCGGCGCGCTACCGAGAACTCCGCGAACTGGCGGCGCAAGGTGGCTCCAGCGAGTTCGTCTGGGGACCCAACACCCAAGACTGCCCCGAGTGCGGCGCTGAGGGGCTGCCGGCGGCTTTTGAGTACTGCGGTGTGTGCGGAGCCAACCTGAACAGCCAATGACTGGTGAGGATATTAGAGATTGGATATTAGATATTAGATATTGTCAAGGAGGCAGCAATCCCTAATCTCCAATCTCTAATCTCCAATATCCAATTTCCAATCTCTAAGCCTTTCTTCATGTTTCTCGGAGGTTGTCGTGAGCTACAAATTCATAGAGCTAGAACGGGCCGAGCAGGTGACGCGGTTGGTGCTCAACCGTCCGCCGCTCAATGTGCTCAATATTTCAATGATGCGGGAACTCCAGGCGGCTCTGGACGAGGTGGCGACCGACGATCAGGTGAAGGTGTTGGTGATCACGGGTACCGGGCGAGCCTTTTGCGCCGGCGTGGACGTGGGGGACCACACGGCCGACCGTGTTGAAGAGATGCTGCATGTGTTCCACGCCGGCATTCGGCGGGTTATGAGCCTGCCGATGCTGGTCGTTGCGGTGGTGAATGGCGCAGCCCTGGGCGGCGGCTGGGAATTGGCCATGGCCTGTGACATGGTTGTGGCGTTGGAGAACGCGAAGATCGGGCAGCCGGAAATCCAACTGGCCGTGTTTCCACCGGCGGCGGCGGTCTTGATGCCGCGCCTAACAGGTTGGCAGCCGGCCATGGAGCTGATCCTGACCGGCAAAACGATTGCGGCGGTGGAGGGACAGCAACTAGGTCTAGTCAACCAGGTGTTCCCCGCTGAGGAGTTCACGGCCGGCGTAGACCAGTTCGTCGGCCAGTTGACGGCTCTCAGTGGGCCGGTGCTGCGCCTGACTAAAAGAGCGATGAAGGCGAGCCTGGAGCTTGGTGTTCAGCCGGCGCTGACGCTGACGGAGGAGATCTACCTGAACGAGTTAATGGCGCTGGAAGACCCCCACGAAGGGCTGGCTGCTTTCATGGAAAAGCGCCGCCCGGTGTGGAAGAACCAGTGATCAGTAAACAGTAATCAGTAATCAGTTATCAGTGATCAGTCATCAAGAACTGGTCACTGATAACTGATAACTGATTACTGACAACGAGGGAGGTTGAAAGTGAGCATATTGGACGGCTGGCGGGGCAAGTCTCTGGATCAAGTCCTGGTCTTGTGTCGGGACTTGGTGGAAGACCCCGATTTTCCAACGGTGCGCCGTTGGCGTGAGGCGGGGGGCAAGGTATTGGGCCACTTCCAGGTCTACTTCCCCGAAGAGATCGCTCATGCCGCCGGCATGCTGCCGGTGAAAGTGCGAGGAGCGCAGGTGGAAGCCCGGCAGGCAGACTCCCATTTCGGCTCATATCTATGTTCCATCCTCCGCACCTCGCTGGAGTTGGCGTTGACGGACCGGCTGGAATTGGAGATGTTTGTCACGCACCCTATATGCGACGCCGCCCGCAACCTGGCCGGCATCTGGAGCCGGAACCTACCCTATTCGTCCCAAATCCTCTACCTGCCCCAAAACGCCAACTCCGCCTATTCCGCTCAATACCTGCGCGGTGAATATAATAGGCTCAAGCGGGATATTGAAGGCGTGGTGGGCCGGCCTGTGAGCGACGACGACTTGCACAACTCCATCTCAGTATTTAACGCGAACCGCCAGTTGCTGCGTGAACTGTACATCATCAAGCGGGATACACCCTGGCTTCTTTCTGCTGATGAGGCCTACGCTCTGGTTGCTATGGGGGGCATAATCCCCCGAGAGGAGCACAACGAACTCCTCCAGAGCGTCATGCCGCAGATCAAGGCCCGGCCAGCGCGCAAGCAAGACAAGATACGCGTTGTCTTCGAAGGTGGGTTCTGCGAACAACCGCCTCTGGACCTGCTGAGAGTCATCGCCCAATCCTGTTACGTGGTGGATGATGACCTCTTCATCGGTTTGCGTTGGATTCAAGAGGATGTGCCCACCGATGGCGACCCTCTTATGAGCCTGGCTGAAGCGTACCTGGAGAAATCTACTTACAGCCCGGTCCAGCACGACCTGCGCAAACCGAAGGAGAAGATGCTGCTCCAGCGCATACAGGACGCTAGGGCCGAGGCGGCCATCGTGACCGCCGCCAAGATGTGTGAGCCGGGGCTGGATGAGCAGGTGGCATACTCCAGGGAGTTGGATGAATCCGAGATCCCCTACTTCCTCAGCGAGTTCGAGGAGAAGATGACCAGCTTCGACCACTTACAGATTCAGCTTGAGACTTTTGTGGAGAATATTCTGTTCGACTAGATGTAGGGCAAGTTGGCAACTTGCCCTATGGGAAGGATGAAGCGATGGCAGACAAGAAAGATGGGCAGGAGATTGTTGGTAGAGGAAACCGAGAGGGAGGCCGGCTGTTTCGTGAATGGTTCGATGCCCTCACCATGGCCGGCGAACAGGGTGAGCCGGCAGCATATGTCTTCGTCATGGGCAGCATGGCCGAGCTCCTGCGTGTCTTCGATCTTCATACGGTATTCCCGGAGATCAACTCGCTGCAAACAGCCGTACGTCGGGTCGCACTGGACTATCTGAACGAGGCCGAGGACTACGGCTATTCCCCGGATATTTGCGGCTACGTCAAGGCCGACATAGCTGTTCAGCTTCGCCAGGGAGAACACCCCATGGGACGTATCCCGAAACCATCGATGGCTGTATTGACCAACGCATGCAACACATACATCAAGTGGGCTGAAATCTGGGAGCGCTTGTACCATATTCCCGTGTTCACGCTTGATGTACCGGGCTCTCGCAGTGCGAACGGGCAAACCTGGCCAGGCGACCCTGACTTCGAGCGCGACCGGCGGTACGTTGAGCACCAGATTCGCGAGCTCATCACCCTGTGTGAGGAAGTCACAGGCAAGAAATTCGACATCGACAAGCTGCGAGAGCTGATGCACCACGCCAACGAGATGAGCCGAGGGTGGAAGCGGGTTCTGGAGTTGAACGAGAGCACGCCGGCCCTCTTTAACGCCCTCACCGATGGTACGATCTACCTGGGCGTTGCCAACGCCCTTCGAGGGATGCCCGAAGGCAGCAACTATTTTCGCGAGCTGGTGGAGGAAATGGAATACAAGGCGGCCCACGGCATCGGAACGTTGCACGAGGAGAAGCACCGCTTGATTTTCGTGGGTGTACCTTGCTACCCCATCTTCCGCCGGTTTTACGAGCTGTTTGCCGAGTGGGGAGGCGTGTTTGTGAATTCCACCTACCTGTGGTTCGCAGCCGGCGGAACTGATCTGGGGTTCGAATACGATCTGGACCGGCCCCTGGAGAGCCTTTCGGAAGGTGTGCTCATCAGTGTGCGCCATGCCATGGACAGCATGTTTTTCCAGGATCGAGCTCTGGCGGACATGGTGGACTCCTATCAGGTGGATGGTATCGTGTATCACCCCATTAAAAGCTGCCGTACCGTTTCTACAGGCCTGGCCGATAACCGCAGATCTGTCATGGAGAAGAGCGATGTACTGACGCTGTACATCGAGTCCGACATGATGGACAAGCGGGTGGTCTCCGAAGCCCAGCTCAAGAACCGGATTGACGCGTTCTTCGAAGGATTGGACACCAAGAAGCTGAGAGCGACGATGGTATAACCGTAGCGGGATGTATTGAAAGGAGCATTTCATGGCGTATGCAGCAGGAGTTGACGTTGGATCGACGCAAACTAAGGCGATCATCCTGGACGAAGATGAGCAGATTGTGAGCCATGCTCTGGTAGACACTGGCGCGAACGTGGTCACAGCCGCGGAAAAGGCCTACGTAGCCGCGCTGGAAGCCGGCGGCATTCATGAAGAGGATGTGGATTTCATCGTAGGAACCGGCTACGGGCGCTACAAAGTGACCTTCGGCAACACCCAGGTGACGGAGATCAGTTGTCACGCGCGTGGAGCGGTGCACATGTTCCCGGGAACACGCACTGTGATGGACATGGGAGGACAGGACACCAAAGCCATCCGAGTCCGATCTGATGGGGAAGTGTTGGACTTCTGCATGAATGACAAATGCGCCGCCGGCACCGGGCGGTTCTTGCAGATGGCGGCCTACGCGCTGGATATCCCCCTGGACGACCTGGGACCGACGGCGCTGCGCGCAGAGAAGCCGGTGAAGATCAGCACAACCTGCACTGTTTTCGCGGAGTCGGAGGTGCTATCCTGGCTGGGAAGAGGTAAGACCATTGAGGACATCCTGCTCGGTGTGCATCGCTCTATCGCGACTCGCTCTATCTCGCTGTTGCGACGGGTAGGGATTGAGGAAGAGGTCACCTTTTCCGGCGGGGTGACACGCAATCAGGGGATGGTAGAAGTGTTGAACGAGATATTGGGCCTGAAATTGAACGTGAGCGAGGAGTCCCACTTCATGGGAGCACTGGGAGCGGCCTTGTTCGCGCTGGATCGGATTATGAGCAGCCGGGCGCCGTCGCTGCCGGTCGCGGGACAGGTAGCTGTAGCAGGGGAGGTAGTGGGATGATTTGCACCGCCGGCATAGACGTAGGATCGACGTATACCAAAGCAGTCCTGTTAGGGCAAGACGGCGTGATTTTGGGCAAGGGGATGACCAACACCGGCTTCCGTCTGGGCGAGGCAGCCGAGCAGGCCTATCAGGGTGCTCTGGTAGCGGCCGGCCTGGCGGAGGACGACGTGACCTACGTGATAAGTACGGGCTACGGGCGTTACCAGGTGCCTTTCCGCGATGTTCAGATCACCGACCTGACTGCCCATGCGCGAGGTGCACGCTTCTTTTTCCCCAACACCCACACCGTGCTGGACGTAGGCGGCCAGACCATGAAGGCCAGCCGGCTGGACGACCGGGGCAAGGTCTGGTCTTTCCGCCTAAACGACAAGTGCGCCGCTGGAACGGGTGCCTTCCTGGAGAAGACCGCTGTCTACATGGGCTACAACATCGAAGAGATCGGCCCGCTGATCGCGACCTCGAAGGAAGCGGTGCCGATTTCTGGCGTGTGCGCGGTCTTCGCCGAGTCGGAGGTCATCAACCACGTTTCGCAGGGGGCAACGCCGGCGGACATCATGCACGGGGCCATCGTATCGCTGGTTGGTAGGTCGGTACAACTGATGAAGCGAGTGCGGATGGAGCCGGAGTTCACGCTGGTGGGCGGCATCCTGCGCTTCGAGACCATGGTGCGGGTGGTGAGCGAAGAACTGAAGTCTGATGTCAATGTGCCACCTGATGACCTGGTTCAGTACACGGGCGCCATCGGCGCCGCGGTCCTGGCGCACCGTCGCCTCGAGAAGCTACGCGAGGAAGGCCGGCTGGAAGAGCGGCTGGGCGATCGCATTGAAGCTCCACGCGTAGCGGCTTAGTGCCTGCTTATAGTGGTGGCTTCAGCCGCTTCGGGAACGACTGAAGTCGTTACTACGAGATCAGCAAAGAGCATGGAAGCACCAACCAGGACGAGGAGCGAGGCGGAACTCATCGAAGAGGGATGGACGCGGCGGTTCGTCGCTGCCCCGGTGCGGCTGAAAGAATCTGTCGAACTGTACAAATCGATGGGCTACGACGTACACCTGGAGCCTCTCATGCCGGAAGAACTTATGGCGGAATGTGAAGGCTGCCGGCTGGCTGTGGCGCTTTTCCGGGTGATCTATACGCGGCGTCGCTAGATACTGGGTATTGGGTATTGGATATTGGATATTGGCCAATACCCAATACCCAATATCCAACTATGGCCAAAGGAGTTTGCAATGAAAGCTGCAATCTTTCACGGTTCCAACCAACCATTGAG
This sequence comes from Anaerolineae bacterium, assembly GCA_046756905.1. GTDB lineage: Bacteria > Chloroflexota > Anaerolineae > Epilineales > JAANWY01 > JBHHTZ01. The sequence goes on from JBHHXF010000019.1 coordinate 12,447, forward strand.
CATCGAAGAAGTGCCGACGCCTTCCCCTGGACCGGGGGAGATTCTGGTCAAGGTAGCCGCCTGTGGGCTGTGCCACACTGATCTGCACTACATCGATCACGGGACGCCGACCTTCAAGAAGCCGCCGCTGATCCTGGGTCACGAGATTGCGGGGACGGTGGCCGGCCTTGGCCCCGGAGCGGAGGGTTTCCAGGAGGGCGACCGGGTGCTGTTGCCGGCGGTGCTGACCTGTGGCCAGTGCGCCATGTGCCGGAGTGGCCGGGAGAACATCTGTTACCAGATGGTGATGCCGGGCAATCATGTGGATGGCGGGTTTGCCGAGTACGTGGTTGCGCCGTCCAAGGACGTCTTTCACCTGCCGGCGGAAATTCCTCTGGAGGAAGGCTCCATCATCGCCGATGCCATCACCACTCCCTATCACGCGGTCGTCAACCGTGCGCGCGTGGCGCCCGGCGATTGGGTGGTTGTGCTGGGCTGCGGCGGTATCGGCCTCAACCTGGTGCAGATGGCGGCGGCCTTGGGCGCCCGGGTGATTGCAGTGGACATTGCAGACCAGAAGCTGAGTTGGGCGGAACGCCTGGGAGCTACCGCTACGCTGAATTCGCAGCAGGTGGAGCGACTGGACAAGGAAGTGCGCCGGATGACTGGAGGCGGCGCGGAGATCGCCATCGAGGCCATCGGCAAGGCGGCCACGCAGGAGCAAGCCTTCGCCTGCCTGCGGACAGGGGGCCGGCTGGTGATGGTCGGCTACAGCCCGGAGAAGATGTCGCTGAACGCCGGGCGAGTTATGTTCCGCGAGATGGAGATTGTGGGCTCGCTGGGCTGCCGGCCAGTGGACTACCCGCGCGTCATCGAGATGGCCCGGCAAGGCCAGATCAAGGTGGCTGAACTGGTCACCCATAAGTTTCCCCTGGATGAGATCAACCAAGGCTTCGATGTTCTGCGAGCCGGCGAGGTCATCCGTGCGGTGGCAGTACCGTGACGAAGACCATTGACAATCTGCCAGCCTCATGCTATCATGGAGCGGTCCAGTGAGTCGACCCAAGACGCCTGTCATCGACTTTCACATCCATCCTGGTCACTACGACCAGTACCATCCCTGGGTCCAGGAACTATACGGTCAGTTCCAGGGCGATAATGCGCGCCAGGTGTTGGACCGTTTGCTGAGGCCGGCGAACTTGGTGCAGTACTTGGACGAATGCGGCATCGACTATGCCGTCTGTCTCGCTGAGGAGAACCCAAAAACCACCGGGATGGTGACCAACGAGTGGGTAGCTGAGTTTTGCGCTGGTCAGGAACGGCTGATCCCTTTCTGCAACATCAATCCGTTCTTGGAAGGCCGGCCGGCCCGAGTTCTGGAGCGTTGTGTCCGGGAGCTTGGTTTTCGTGGATTAAAGCTCATTCCAGGCTACCAGGGTTTCAGCGCCAACGAGGAATTTGTCTACCCGCTCTATGCCAAAGCAGTTGAACTTAATATTCCTGTCCTGGTTCACACCGGATCATCTATTTTCCAGGGCTTTCGCCTTAGGCACGCGAATCCGCTGGACCTGGATGATGTGGCGGTGGACTTCCCTGACCTGACCATTGTCATGGCCCACGGCGGGCGAGGACTATGGTATGACGAAGCCTTCTTCCTGGCTCGCCTGCACAAGAACGTCTACCTTGAGATCGCGGGGCTGCCGCCCCAAAACCTACTCCGCTATTTCCCAGACCTGGAGCGTCTGGCAGACAAAGTCATTTTCGGGTCCGACTGGCCCGGCGCGCCGCCCATCGCGGAGAATATCCAGACGATCAGGCAGTTGCCGTTGCACGACGAGACCAAAGAAAAGATTTTGGGGGGCAATGCAGCCCGACTCTTGAGAATTTATGGTAATGGACATTGACGAAAGGAGGGGCGCGGGAGGAGTCAGTCGGCTAAGTAAGAATGAAGCATCCATTGGTTGAGTCATACGGTCGTTCGCAGAACCCATAGGAGGTGAAGGAATGTCTGATCGAAAGATCATGTTGAGTGAGAATGAGCTGCCCACCCACTGGTACAACATCCAGGCAGACCTGCCCGAACCGCTGCCGCCGGTCATCCATCCGGGAACACTCCAGCCCATTGGCCCGGATGACCTGGCGCCCCTCTTTCCCATGGCGCTGATCATGCAGGAGGTGAGCCAGGAACGGTACATCGAAATCCCAGAGCCGGTGCAGGAGGTCTACAAGATGTGGCGCCCATCTCCTCTGATCCGCGCCAAGCGATTGGAGGAGGCGCTGGACACGCCGGCCCGCATCTACTACAAATGGGAAGGGGTAAGCCCGCCCGGAAGCCACAAGCCGAACACCGCCGTCGCCCAGGCCTACTACAACAAGCAGGAAGATATCAGGCGGCTGACGACGGAGACGGGAGCCGGCCAGTGGGGAAGCGCCCTGGCCTTCGCCTGCAACCTCTTCGACATCGAGTGCAAGGTCTACATGGTGCGCATCAGTTACGATCAGAAGCCCTACCGCAAGAATATGATGCAGGTGTGGGGGGCCTCGGTCACACCCAGCCCCAGCACCGAGACCAACGCCGGCCGGCAAGCCCTGGAGAAGGACCCCGACACGCCAGGCAGCCTGGGCCTCGCGATCAGCGAGGCGGTGGAGGTAGCTGCAACACACGAGGACACCAAGTACTCGCTGGGGAGCGTGCTCAACCACGTCCTTCTGCACCAGACGGTCGTCGGCCAGGAGACGATGAAACAGTTCGAGAAGATCGGTGAGTATCCGGACGTCATGGTCGGTTGCATTGGCGGCGGTTCCAACTTTGCCGGATTCGCCATGCCCTTTGTGCGGGACAAGATCGTGGAAGGGAAGGAGACTCGCATCATTGCAGTAGAGCCCACGGCAACACCCAGCCTGACCAAAGGCCGCTACGTCTACGACTTCGGCGATACGGCCATGACAACGCCGCTCATCAAGATGTATACCCTGGGTCACAGCTTCATTCCGGCCCCCATCCACGCCGGCGGCCTGCGCTACCACGGCATGGCGCCCATCGTCTGCCACCTCTACGATCTGGGCCTAATCGAAGCCGTGGCGGTGCCCCAGAACCCCATCTTTGAGGCGGCCGTCACCTTCGCCCGGGCCGAGGGCGTCATCCCTGGACCCGAGCCGGCCCACGCTGTGCTGACCACGATCGACGAGGCGTTGAAGTGCAAAGAGACGGGCGAGGATAAGGTGATTGTCCTCATGCTGTCCGGGCACGGTCACTTCGACATGAAGGCCTACGAGGACTACTTCGCCGGGATCTTGCCCAATTTCGAATATCCGGCCGAAGAGGTGGAGCGAGCGCTGGCGGAACTCCCCCAAATTCCGGGAGCCTGACAGACAGAGAATGCGCCCGACCAACGACGAACGACGAAGGAGCAACACCAGCGTTCGTCGTTCGCCGTTGGTCCTTCGTCGCTTGTTGATAAGTGTAGCCCCTGGTTGAACAGGTGAACTGAGTGTAGAAGAGGATGGATGATGGAAGAGATTCTGTTGGGAAACGAAGCAATTGGACGTGGGTTGGTGGAGGCCGGCTGCCGGGTGGTGGCGTCGTATCCGGGCACGCCCAGTTCGGAGATTCTGCCGGCTGTGGTCCGTTACAAGAAGGAACTGAATCTGGATGGTGTGTACGTCGAGTGGTCAACCAACGAAAAAGTGGCCTTTGAAGTGGCTCTGGCGGCCAGTTGGAGCGGTCTGCGCGCTGCTGCTGTCATGAAGCAGGTGGGCCTCAATGTGGCCGCAGATGCCTTTACCAGCGCAGCTTATGCCGGCGTGGAGGGCGGCTTCATCGTTATCGCCGCCGACGATCCAGGACCCCACTCCTCCCAGACCGAGCAAGACAGCCGCATGTTTGCCATGCTCGCCAAGGTGCCGGCGCTGGATCCCACCACGCCGCGAGAGGCCAAGGCTATGGTACCGGCGGCTTTCGAGCTATCGGAGGAATTTGGAACGCCGGTTATGCTGCGGCCGGCGGTGCGGGTGTGTCACGCCAAGCAGAACGTGCAGTTGGGAGATGTGACAGAGCCCCAGGGCAAAGCCAGGTTCAAGAAGAATCCCGAACAGTGGGTCGCCGCGCCGGGCCCGCGTTACTTCCGACACGTGGAGTTGAATGAGAAGCTGCGCAAGGTGCAGCAAGCCTTCGAGTCCTCGCCGCTGAACGTTTTTCCCAACGGTCGTGGGTCCTATCCACTGGGCATCATCACCGGCGGGGCGATTTATCCGACCGTCCTGGAGCTGCTGGAAGACCTGGGTCTGGAAGATCACATTTCCGTGGCCAAGATCGGAACACCTTACCCCCTCCCGACCCAGCGCGTGATGGAATTCATCGACCGTTGTGAACAGGTCCTGATTCTGGAGGAAACGGACGCGGTCATTGAACTCCAGGTCCCCGATCGGCGCAAGGTGGTGGGCCGGCTGGATGGCACGGTGCCGGGAGCCGGCGAGCTGACGCCGGACGTGCTGTATGGGGTGCTGTACCCTCATCTCCAGCGCGCGAGGCTGGATGGTGGTGTCGCTGCTCCTACGTCGCATCTGCCGCCAGTGCAGGACGATGCGCTGCAGGCGTTGATCAACGATATGGAGCTGCCGGCGCGGCCACCTCGTCTGTGTGCAGGGTGTGGCCATCGCTCGGCCTTCTATGCGATCAAGCGCAGTTTGCCACAGGCTATCTTACCCAGCGACATCGGCTGCTACACCTTGGGTGTGAACCTGCGGGCGGTGGACACGGTTTTGGACATGGGGGCATCCATCAGCATGGCGGCCGGCTTCTACCATGCCCATCACCTGTCCGACAAGGACCGTCCTATCGTGGCTACCATCGGAGACTCCACGTTCGTTCATGCCGGCCTGCCTGCTCTGACAAACGCTGTTCACACCGGAGCACGCTTTGTTCTGGTCATAATGGACAACCGGGTGACGGCCATGACAGGCTTCCAACCTACGGTGGATTCAGACCAGTTGGCCGTCGGGACCGACGGAACTCAGGTGTCGCTTGAGAATCTGGTCCGAGGCTGTGGGGTCAACTTCGTGCGGGTCTCCGATCCGTATGAGATTGAAGGGCTGGAAGCGTTGATCAAGGAAGCGCATGCCTATACGCGCCAGCCCGATGGCGGGGTAGCGGTTGTCATCGCCCGCCGGCCCTGTGTGTTATATAACCGGGATTCCCTCGTGCGGATGCCGGTGGAGGTGGACGAAGAATGTGATGGCTGCCGCTACTGCCTGGTGGCCTTCGAGTGTCCGGCGCTTGTGATGAACGAAAAGGCCAGTATCGTTGAAATCGATCGGCGGTTGTGTGTGGATTGCGCGCAGTGTATTGACGCGTGCTACAAGGGGTTGATTTTACCCATTGGAGAGATGGAATACGCAGTACGCAGTACGTAATATTGCGTATTGCGTACTGCGTAGGGTTCTTGGAGGATTTCATGCAATTGAAACTGGTCATCGTAGGCATAGGCGGGCAGGGAGTGTTATTCGCCACACGCACCCTGTCTGAAACGGCCCTGGCGCTGGGTCATGAGATCATCGGCGCCGAGACGCACGGTATGAGCCAGCGGGGCGGATCGGTGATCTCGCACCTGAAGATTGGCATCCAGGGCGGGCCGCTGGTGCGCCGGGGTACGGCCGACATCTTCCTGGCACTGGACCCGGATGAGGGGTACAAAGCGCTGAGTTTTCTGCGAGATGGCGGGGCCGGCTTCGTAAACACTGACCGGCAGAGTTACCCGCGTCTGGAAGTCGCTGCCCACCTCGGCGAGCGTGACATTGAACTACACATCCTGGACACGGATGCTATCGCCATGGAGCTTGGTTCCCCTGCTCTGGCCAACGTGGCCCTCATCGGATTTGCACTGGCCCATCCGGTTCTTCCATTTCCCTATGCCGACGTGCAGGAGACGCTGACCCGGGTAAGCAAGGAGCGTTTCCGTGCATCCAACCTGAAGGCCCTGGCACGCGGCTATGCCATGGGCGAACGGACCAGCGACCCAGCCATCCAACCATCCAGC